>JBEIVB010000029.1:0-25708 GCA_040374085.1 Flavobacteriales bacterium
GTTTGGGCAAATATATAGAAATTGTAGGCCCAATCGACGCATCATGAAACAGCCGTATTTTCTCAGAATCCTACTTGGGTGTATGCTCTTCACAACAGCCGCATTGGCTCAGGTAGGTTTGCGCTCGGGTCCTCGCCTGGGTTATGTAGCCCACCGCGAGGCCTGCATTTTGGTTGAGTTTGATGGGGCAAGCAACAGCCTGGTGCTGGAGGCCAAGCCGGTGAACGGCACCGGACCCACGGTTACGGAAACCGTTTCTGCGGAAAAGCGCTGGGGCTATGCACCCGTTAAAGCCACGCTGTGCGGCCTTTCCATGAACACCAAATATGAATATCGCTTTCTCGACAAAGGCAAACCGGTTGCGGGCGCATACGGTACTTTTTCCACACCGGAGCTGTGGGAGTGGCGCAAGCCGGCATCCGATTTCAGCTTCCTGTTCGGGTCTTGCCTGTACATAAACGATAGCTTATACGACCGTCCCGGTAAGCCTTACGGTGCCGATCCCGGCATCCTAAAAACCATGGCCGAAACGTCCTCCGACTTTCTGTTGTGGGGCGGCGACAACCTCTACCTCCGCGAAGCCGATTTCTCCTCTGCCTCGGGCATGGCCTACCGCTACAGCAGCCACTTCGCCCATCCTCTGGTAAACAACCTGCTCAAAACCCGTCCCTCTTTTGCCATCTGGGACGACCACGATTACGGGTGCAACGACAGCGATAGGGGCTTTGCACGAAAGGCAGAAGCCCTTTCTCTCTTCACCCGATACTGGGGCAACCCTCAGTTCGGTGAACCCGACCAAGCCGGCACTTATGGAAAAATGAGCTGGAGCGACTGCGACTTCTTTTTATTGGATGGGCGTTATGAACGGGATGCCGATGATCTACCCGACAGTGTGATGGGAAAACCCAATGCCGATAAACGCTTTCTGGGAGAAAAGCAGCTCCGCTGGCTCATCAACAGCCTGGCATCCTCTAACGCCACCTTCAAATTCATCGTAAACGGCAGTCAAGTGCTGAATGCCTTAAACGACAAAGAGTGCTTCCGTCACTACCCCCTCGAATACCTTGCTCTGCTCGATGCCCTAAAAAGTCTCAACGTTACCGGCACAGTATTTCTTACCGGAGACCGGCATTACACAGAATTAATAAAAATGCCCCGTAACGGAACCTATCCCCTGCATGACTTCACTTGCTCTTCCATCACCTCTGGTGTGTACAAAGGAGTAGCAACGGGAAAAGAGGCCAACAACCCCGATCGGATACCGGGTTCGCTTTTGGTGGAGAACAATTTCAGCCGGATCTCGGTAAAAGGCCCTAAAGGCAAAAGAGAAATGGTAATGGAGGTGTTGGATGCCGGCGGCAAAATTCGCTTCACCCACAGCATCTTACAGGAAACTCTTAAATAGCGCCTGCATTATTTTAATAAATCCACCAGCGCTGCATCGCTGGGCAACATGCGCGACGGGAACTTGGCCAACAAACGGCCTTGCTCATCCACCAAATACTTCGAGAAATTCCATTCAGGGGTTTGGCTGTTCCAACCGTTCTTTTTGGGATCGCAGAGCCACTGGAACACCGGCTGCTGGTTGGAACCTTTCACATCTCCTTTCTTGGCAATGAGAAACGTTACGCCGTAATTCCTTTGGCAGAATTCTCGGATTTGGGCTGCACTGCCGGGTTCCTGGCCCATAAATTGGTTGCAGGGAAAACCAATGACCACAAGCGAGGATGCGTACGTCTTATATAAATTCTCCAACACCTCCAACTGAGCGGTATGTCCGCAATTGCTGGCTGTGTTTACCAACAGCACCTTCTTGCCTTTGAACTGTGCCATAGAAACGGGCTGCCCTTCGAGGGTTTCAAACGTGAGGCTGTAAAAATCAGCAGGTGGAGCTTGCTTGGGTTGTGGGTTGCGCACCACACTTCTGCAGGCACTCAACCAAAACACATAGGCAAAAAGATACATGAGGCGCATCATGAGACTGTTGGTTTGCTGCTATGAAACAGTCTAGAGGCCGGAAAGTTTAGAGCAGTCCCTCGCGCATCAAATCCTGAATGTGCACCATACCGGCAAAAGCATTGTTTTGGAGTACGATGAGTTGCGAAATGTTGTGGTCTTTAAGAACGGCAAGCGCTTCAACTGCCAATGCATTGGCGTCTATGGTTTTGGGATTGGGGTTCAGCAACTGCGCAGCGGTGGTGTTTGGATCGAAGGAACCCGTGGCCAGCATGCGTCTTAAATCGCCATCCGTAACAATGCCCACCATGCGCGCACCATCGTGCACTGCAACAGCGCCAAGCCTTCCGGAGGAGATGGCCATAACCACTTCCGAAAGCGAGGCAGAAGGAGCCACCACAGGTTTAGCATTGCGGGCTACCAAATCCGCAACCTTTAAAAACAAGCGCTTACCCAGCATCCCGCCCGGGTGATAACGACCAAAATCTTCGGAAGAAAACTGACGGCACTCCAAAAGACAAACCGCCAAGGCATCGCCCATGCCCAGTTGGGCCGTGGTGCTGGTGGTGGGTGCCAGGTTGTTTGGACATGCCTCTGCATCCACCTCGGTATCGAGAAACACCGTGCAGATCCGTCCCAAAAAGCTGTCGCGCTTTCCGCAAATGGCTATAATGGGTTGTCCGCCTGCTTGAATGATGGGCAGCAACACCTTCAACTCCGGCGTGTCGCCGCTCTTGGAAAGGGCCAGCACCACATCGTTGGACTGCAGGGTTCCGAGGTCTCCATGAACCGCATCGGCGGCATGCAAAAAAGCCGCCGGAGTTCCCGTTGAATTAAACGTAGCCACCAGCTTTTGGCCTATGATGGCGCTTTTACCCACGCCGGTAACCACCACCTTGCCTGTGCAAGATAACATCAGTTCAATGGTTTTAACAAAAGAACCATCTAGGCGCATCGCAACGCCCTCCAATGCGCGGGCCTCGAGTTGCAATGTATTGCGCGCGGTTTCAAGCAGTTGGTCGAAGGATTTCAAAGTTTTAAAGATTTTAACTAAAAACCCTGCAAGAATAAAACAACCTGAGGGATTTTTTGTTATACATTTACAATGCGTTTGTTCAACAAAACTACACATTAACCATTTGCCTACATAACACTTTGGAAACTGCAGAAGAGAGCGACATTTTGCTGGGAAGCCTCCAGCGCTATTTTGGATTCGACGGATTTAAAGGGGATCAACAAGCCATTATTCAAAGCCTTTTAGACGGCAACGACACATTTGTTATCATGCCCACAGGCGGCGGCAAATCGATGTGCTATCAATTGCCGGCACTCATCTCGCCCGGCACCGCAATTGTCATCAGTCCGCTAATTGCTCTAATGAAAAACCAGGTGGACAGCATCCGACATTATGGATCGGAAGACAACGTTGCCCACTTTTTAAACAGTTCACTCTCCAAGGTAGAAATTGCCCGTGTGCGCAAAGATGTTTCGGATGGACGTACCAAACTGTTGTACGTTGCGCCGGAATCTCTTACGAAAGAAGAGAACGTTGCCTTTTTCAAAGACATCAAAATTTCATTTTTTGCTATAGACGAAGCCCATTGCATCTCGGAATGGGGACACGATTTTCGTCCGGAGTACCGGAGGCTCAGGCCCATCATAGAGGCCATAGGTAAAGTGCCCATCATTGCGCTTACTGCCACCGCCACTCCAAAAGTTCAGCAAGACATACAAAAAAACCTGGGCATGCTTCAGGCTAATGTATTTAAGAGTTCGTTCAACAGGCCCAACTTATATTACGAGGTAAGGCCCAAGCAGAACGTTACCAAGGAAATCATCAAGTACATCAAGCAGCATCAAGGCAAGTCGGGCATCGTTTACTGCTTGAGTCGGAAAAAAGTAGAGGAAATTGCCGAGACCCTTCAGGTAAATGGAGTGAAGGCCCTACCCTACCACGCCGGCCTGGAAGCCAATGTGCGGGCTTCTCATCAGGACAAGTTTCTCATGGAGGAAGCCGATGTCATTGTGGCTACCATCGCGTTCGGCATGGGCATAGATAAGCCCGATGTGCGTTACGTAATACACCACGACATACCAAAAAGTTTGGAGGGATATTATCAGGAAACCGGCCGTGCCGGAAGAGATGGAGGCGAAGGAAATTGTGTGGCGTTTTATTCCCACGACGATATTGTAAAGTTGGAGAAATTCATGAAGGGAAAGCCGGTGGCCGAACAGGAAATTGGCCGTCAGTTGCTTCACGAAACCGTTACCTACGCAGAATCCTCTGTATGCCGTCGCAAAATGCTTTTGCATTATTTCGGAGAGGACTTCGACGAGCAGAAATGCGGCAACAAATGCGACAATTGCGCCCATCCCAAGCAGCGCTTCGATGCCGAGGAAGCCTTGCAACTGGTACTGGAGACCGTTCAAGCGGTAAAAGAAAAATTTAAGTTTAAGCACATTGCCCAGGTGGTGATGGGATTCAGTACAGCCCAAACAAAAGCCTACAAGCACGAAGCATTGGATGTATTTGGAAAAGGTGTTGACAAATCTGAAATTTATTGGAATTCGGTTATACGCCAAGCCATTTTACACAACTTCCTCAGCAAAGACGTTGAGAGCTATGGAGAATTGCGGCTTACCCAGAAAGGGATCGATTTTATTGAGAAACCGCACGAGATACAGTTCACGCAAGACGTTGACTACGAAGCATCTACCGATGATGATGAAATTTTGTCTGCAGGCGGTAAGGGTTCGGGAGCGTTGGATGAAACCTTGTTTAACTTGCTTAAGGATCTCAGAAAGCGGGTTGCCAAACAAAAAGGTGTACCTCCTTTTGTGGTGTTCCAAGACCCCTCTCTCGAAGACATGGCCATCAACTATCCGATAACCCTCGATGAAATAAAAAACATCTCGGGTGTAGGCGCTGGCAAAGCCCAGCGGTTCGGAAAAGAGTTTGTTGAGCTGATTGCACGCTACGTAGAAGAGAACGACGTAGAAAGGCCAATGGATATGGTGGTGAAATCCGTGGTGAACAAAAGCGGAAACAAGGTTTTCATTATACAAAACATAGATCGCAAACTCGATTTAGAAGACATTGCACAAGCTAAAGGCTTAGCCTTCCCCGATCTGCTCACCGAGCTGGAAAGCATCGTGAGCTCCGGAACCCGCATCAACATCAACTACTACATCGATGAGCAAGTAGATGAAGACAAGCAGGAAGAGGTTTTCGATTATTTCAAACAAGCCGAAACCGACTCGGTATCCGAAGCACTCAAGGAACTTGGCGAAGACGACTATACCGAAGAGGAAATTCGTCTCATGCGCTTAAAATTCATGTCGGAGCTGGGCAATTGATGCCCCCTTTTTTTCCACCTCAAGGCCGCAGTTTGTGCGGCCTTTTTTTGTGCATCAGCGCTTTAAAATACGCAGTTCAACGCGACGGTTGGCTTGTCGGTCGTCTTCCGTTTTCTCTAACTCTACCACGGGATTCTTACCGGCCATACCCACATATTCCAATCGCTTTGCACTGATGCCTTTCGCAATCAAGGCGTTGTAAACCGTTTGGGCTCTGGCCTCAGAAAGGTTCATCTTTCGGGTGTCTTTATCGAGGCCATCCGGGCCGTCGGGTGGGGTGCAGCAGATGTAGCCCTCTATGCGGATGACGAGGGCGGGGTTGCGTTTCAATAGGTTTACCAACGAGTCGAGCACCGGCCTGCTCGCCTGGACAAGAAGGTGGCTGCCCGGAAAAAAATTCATGTTGTTCAAACGCAAACACTCCCCCACTTTCATAGCAGAAAGGTTGTTGATGCTGCCCGTTTTTACTTTTTCTTTCGGACTTTGGGTGATCAACACTACGCGCACTCGGCGGTTGAGGGCGCTGTTGGAGGTGGATTTGCCTTTTGAAAACACCGCCGGCTGTGTAAAGCTGCTGCCGTGCACCACGGTGATGCGGTTGCTGTCTACACCGTTATCTTTTAACAACATTTTAATGCCCTCTGCCCGCTTTTGCGAGAGGGCGAGGTTGTACGCATAGCTGCCGGTAGAGTCGGTGTGTCCAATAATTTCCACCCTCTGCAAGGTGGCTGAACACTCCTGTACCGCTTGCCTGAGCTGCCGTATGGAAACGGTATCGGGCAGGGTAGCGTTAACATCGAAATACAAAGTGAGAAAACGCTTATCCTGCGCAAGAGCCGCGCCAAAAGGCACGAACACAATGCAGGACACCCACACTATTATAATTTTATAAATATGAAAACAATACCCGTTTTTCATGCTGAGGTTCAGGAATCGGCCGCCTGAAAAAGGCCCAAGGCTTTGCCCTCCTCAAGCATAAACGCATGAGCCAGTGCAAAGGAGTTTTCGATTCTGCCGTCTAATATAGCATCTCGAATGGCATTTTTTAAGATGCCTATGGCCGGCCCCGGACCAATGCCAAAGGTGTGCATAATGTGCTCGCCGGTTATGGGAGGCTGCCAGTTGCGGACGCGGTCTTTCTCCTCTACTTCGATGAGCTTTTCCTGAACCCTTTCGAAATTGGCTAAAAATCTCCGCACCTTATTCGGATTCTTACTGGTTATATCGCAGCGGCAAAGGGTCATCAACGCATCTATGTCGTCGCCTGCATCAAACAGCAATCGGCGCACCGCCGAATCGGTTACCACGTCTTGCGCTAAAACAATGGGACGCAAATGCAAGGCCACCAGTTTCTGCACAAACTTCATTTTCTCGTTCATGGGCAGTTTCAATTGCCGAAAGATGGATGGCACCATGCGGGCGCCTTTGTCTTCGTGCCCATGGAAGGTCCAGCCGTGCTGAGGATCGAAGCGCTTAGTTTGGGGCTTGGCAATGTCGTGCAAAATGGCAGCCCAGCGCAACCAAAGATCATCGCTGCATTGGGCAACCTTGTCGAGTACCTCCAAGGTGTGATAAAAGTTATCCTTGTGCGACTTGTCGCCAATGGTTTCTACCACCTGAAGTTTCACCAGTTGAGGAAAAATCAGATGCAGGATGCCGGTATCAAACAAAAGTTTAAATCCATGAGAAGGCACCTTGGCGGAAATGATTTTATTCATTTCATCAATAATGCGTTCCATAGAAACGATGGAGATGCGGTGGGCGTTGCGAGCAAGGGCAGCAAAGGATTCGGTCTCAATCTGAAACCCGAGTTGGGTGCTGAATCGTATGGCCCGCATCATGCGCAAGGGGTCGTCGCTAAAGGTAACGTCGGGATCGAGCGGGGTGCGCAACACACCGTTGTTGAGGTCTTGGATGCCTCCAAAAGAATCGAGGAGCTCGCCAAAGCGGTTGCCGTTGAGGCAGAGGGCAAGGGCGTTGATGGTGAAGTCGCGGCGCTGCTGGTCGTCGTGTAAACTGCCATCTTCCACGGCTGGCTTGCGGGAATTGCGGTCGTAGGATTCTTTTCTCGCGCCCACAAACTCCACCTCCCATCCGTTGTAATGCAGCATGGCGGTGCCAAAGTTTTTAAAGACGGTGAGGTGCACGTCCGGCCCCATTTCGGCTGCAACGGCTTTTGCGAAAGGAATGCCTTTACCTACCACCACCACATCAATGTCTTTGCACGGCCGCTCTAAAAAGCAATCGCGCACATATCCACCCACCACGTAGGCTTCTTGTTGCATACGGTCGGCGCATCGCTGAATGAGGCGAAAAACCGGGTCGTTCAAAAAGTCGGAAAAGGTAGCGGCCACAGGCATCAATCGTCGGTCAACGGACCCAGGGCGAAGGTAAGGCATAATCCCATGTGCCAATAACCTCCCTTTCCCTGAGCATCGCCCGGAAGGTAAGTAACCGTGTTGTTCAAGTTTAGCCTAACAGGATCGAAGGAATAGGCTTGCCATGCATAGCCGGCCATAAGCCCAACCCACACGCGATCTGCTCCTTTGATGGAGACCTCTGCCTGGGGCGAAAGGCAGGTAGCCAACGGACGATAGCCCGCATCTGCTCCGGTTGGCAAACCCGAAAAGCGGATGTGTGCTCCCGAAGCCAGCACGGTGGCCTGCAAGCGGTATTTGGCCTGATTGAGCAGCACGTAACCCACCCTTAGTCCAAGTCCTTGCTCGCGGTAACGCGTCTCCAGGTTGTTTAATAAAAAGGCGACGTTGAGACCCGCCCGAAATTCAGCATATCGGTATTCTATGCCACCCAGCCAACGCCCGCGGTAACACGCAGTGGCTTGCACCTGCCCCAGCACCACTCCGTTGAAGGTCTTCTGAAACGCGGCATTCCCCAAAGCACCCGGAGCACCCAAGCCCATGCCCACCTGGTAGCTCCAGGAACGCACCTGAGCTTGGCCCAACATGGTAAAGGCCAAGAGAAATGCACACAAACAAAAGCACCTTTTCATTACAGGGCTAACGGGTGTATAAGGTTTAGATTGTGCAAAAAAAAGCCGAAAAAACCTTTCGGCATTCCGGCTCTGTTTCGGATAAAAAAATCACCCCTTACGATTCCGGTACAAAGGTGTTCATGACCTCATCGCTGATACCCGTAAACGAGTAGCCCCCATCGTGAAACAAGTTTTGCATGGTTACCATGCGGGTATAATCAGAGAAAAGTGTGATGCAGTAGTCGGCGCAACTATCAGCAGTGGCGTTGCCCAAAGGGGATATGGAGTCGGCAAACTCAAAGAAGGAACCGAAGCCCTTAATGCCGCTGCCTGCTGTGGTCTTGGTAGGCGATTGGGAAACGGTGTTTACCCGCACCTTGCGCTTCTTGCCATAATGGTAACCAAAACTGCGGGTGATGGATTCCAACAAGGCTTTTGCCTCGGCCATATCGGTGTAGAAGGGGAAGGTACGCTGGGCTGCAATGTAGCTCAAGGCAACCACTGAGCCCCACTCTGAAATGGCATCCAAACGCATGGCTACACTCAACATCTTATGCAAAGAAAGCGCCGAAACATCGAGGCTCTTCATATAGAAGTCGTAGTTCAATTCCGGATAAGGAATGTTTTTGCGGATGTTGGCCGACATGCCAATGGAGTGCAACACAAAATCAATTTTACCGCCCAACACTTCCTGAGAATGAGAAAAGAGATGCTCAAGTTCAGCTACGTTGGTGGCATCGGCAGGAATGATCTCTGCCTGGCACTTCTCGGCAAGGTTCTTAATCTCGCCCATGCGCATGGCAATGGGTGCATTGGTTAAGGTAAATTGCGCGCCTGCTGCATGGGCCTTTTCGGCCACTTTCCAAGCAATGCTGTTCTGATCGAGAGCACCCGATATGATGCCGCGTTTTCCGGCTAAAATGGATGGTGTCATAGCGTGGGATTGAAGTATGGGTTCAAAGGTCTAAAAAACTGAGATGCATGCAAATCACGAATCCAGACGCAGATCGTGACCCATTTTGTCTTTTTTGGTTTGCAGGTAGCGTGCGTTGTAGGGGTTGGCGGGAATTTCGATGGCCACGTTTTCCACAATCTCCAGCCCATAGCCCAAAAGGCCGGCCCGTTTCCTGGGGTTGTTGCTCATCAACTTTATTTTATGAATTCCAAGATCACGCAAGATTTGCGCTCCCACGCCGTAGTCGCGCTCGTCCATTTTAAAACCGAGGTGGAGATTGGCTTCTACGGTGTCTAAGCCTTCTTCCTGCAACTTGTAGGCTTTTAGTTTGTTCAGCAAGCCAATGCCTCTGCCCTCCTGATTCATGTAGAGCACCACGCCTTTTCCGGCTTCCTCAATCATCTGCATGCTGCGCAAGAGCTGAGGGCCGCAATCGCACCGGCACGATCCAAAGATGTCGCCGGTGAGGCAGCTGGAATGCACACGCACCAAAACAGGTTCGTTGGGCTCCCAGGTGCCTTTGATGAGGGCAAGATGATCCTGGTCGGTGTTCACTTGCTTATAGGCTTGTAAGAAAAAATCGCCGTGCTGGGTAGGCATATCCACCCTCACCTCGCGCCTGATGAGGCTTTCATGGGCAATGCGGTAGGCAATGAGGTCTTTGATGGAGACCAGCTTTAGATTGAATTTGGCGGCAATGATGCGCAAGTCTTCCAGGCGCGCCATGGTGCCGTCTTCGTTCATGATCTCCACGATAACGCCCGCAGGTTCAAAACCGGCAAGACGCGCCAAATCAATGGCTGCTTCGGTGTGGCCGGCACGTTTCAGCACGCCTTCGCGCTGTGCTTTTAAGGGGAAGATGTGGCCGGGCTTGCCCAGCTCCTCGGCGCGGGTAGTGGGGTCTATGAGGGCCAATATGGTTTTGGCCCTGTCGGAAGCCGAAATGCCGGTGGTGCAGCCGTGGCCAATGAGGTCAACGGAAACGGTGAATGGGGTTTCGTATGCAGCGCTGTTGTTGGTGACCATCAGAGGCAAGCCCAGCTCTGCGCACCGGTCTTCTATGAGCGGAGCGCATATAAGCCCACGGCCATGGGTGGCCATGAAGTTGATGATCTCGGGCGTTGCGCTGCGGGCTGCGCACACGAAGTCGCCCTCGTTCTCGCGGTCTTCATCGTCCACCACAATCACAATACGTCCTGCGCGGATGTCTTCAATGGCCGATTCAATGCTGTCTAAGGGCATGGGTATAAATTCAACGTGCAAAGGTAAGGATTGAGGAGAGGCACTTTCCGGGTGACCCTGAGAATGAAAAAAGGCGTGTGCAAAAGCCGGTCATACCAAGCGCCCAAACAAATCGTAAGCCTCGGCCCCGGTAATCTCCACGCGGGCAAAGTCGCCCACACGCACGTAGGCATCGCCGGTGGCCGCAACCAATACTTCGTTGTCTACTTCCGGACTGTCGTATTGCGTTCTTCCTATAAAATAATCGCCTTCTTTCCGATCGAAGAGTACATCGTATGTTTTGCCTATGCGCGCCCGGTTCAACTCAGCCGATATTTCTTGCTGTATGGCCATAACGGTTTCGGCACGCTCCTGTTTCACCTCTTGCGGAACGTTGTCTTCGAGCTGAAAGGCGTGGGTGTTTTCTTCGTGGGAGTAGGTGAAGATGCCCAAACGATCGAAGCGGGTTTCGCGCACAAAGCTGCACAGCTCCTCAAAGTCGCGCTCGGTTTCGCCGGGATAGCCGGCTATGAGGGTGGTGCGCAAGGCAATGTCGGGCACGGCGCTGCGCATTTGCTCCACCAGGCGTAGGGTACGCTCGCGGGTGGTTCCGCGCCGCATGCTTTTGAGCATGGAGTCGCTGATGTGCTGCAAGGGCATATCCAGGTAGTTGCAGATGTTGCTGCGCTCGTTCATCACATCCAACACATCCATGGGAAAGCCTGCAGGAAAGGCATAATGAAGGCGAATCCAGCCTATGCCTTCCACATCGCTCAATTGCCTGAGGAGCTCGGCCAGGTTGCGTTTTTTGTAGAGGTCGAGGCCGTAGTAGGTGAGGTCTTGGGCTATAAGGACCAGCTCGCGCGTGCCTTTGGCGGCTAAACGACGGGCCTCATCCACCAGCTGCTCTATGGGCTTGCTCACATGCCCGCCCCGCATGAGCGGTATGGCGCAAAAGGAACAAGGCCGATCGCATCCCTCCGATATTTTTAAATACGAGAAGTGATGGGGCGTGGTAAGCAAACGCTCTCCTACAAGTTCTTGCTTATAATCGGCTTTTAGGGTCTTCAACAATCTAGGCAAATCGCGGGTGCCGAAGAAGCCGTCTACGTTGGGTATTTCCCGCTCCAAATCGGGTTTGTAGCGCTCGCTTAGGCATCCGGTAACGAATACTTTTTCCACCAAACCGGCATCTTTTGCATCGGCATAACGCAAGATGGTGTCTATGCTTTCTTGTTTGGCGTTGTCTATGAAGCCGCAGGTGTTGATGATGACAATGCCCGCATCGTCTACCTGCGATTCGTGCTCCACGTCGAATTTGTTGGCGCGGAGCTGACCCATCAAAACCTCGCTGTCCACAATGTTTTTGGAACAACCCAGGGTTATTACGTTTACTTTATTTTTCTTGAGGGTCTTGGTTTTCATGAATGGGACATCAGGCGTTGAAGAGGCTGTCTACGAATTCGTGCTTATGGAATACCTGAAGATCGTCTATTTGTTCACCAACCCCAATGTATTTTACCGGAATGCGAAACTCATCGGAGATGCCAATCACCACTCCACCTTTGGCAGTTCCATCGAGCTTGGTGAGCGCAAGGGCGGTAACCTCGGTGGCGGCGGTAAACTGCCGGCATTGCTCTATGGCGTTTTGACCGGTAGAGGCGTCGAGCACGAGCAGCACTTCGTGAGGGGCATTGGGCAGCACTTTCTGCATCACCCGGCGGATTTTCGAAAGCTCGTTCATCAGGTTAACCTTGTTGTGCAGGCGACCCGCCGTATCCACAATAACCACATCGGCCTGCTGAGCCACAGCAGATTTAACGGTATCAAAAGCCACGGCCGCAGGGTCGGCGTTCATGCCCTGCTGTACCAAGGGTACCCCGGCACGCTCGCTCCAAACGGCCAGCTGATCTACAGCTGCCGCCCGAAAGGTGTCTGCCGCTCCCAACACCACTTTTTTTCCGCGTTGCTTAAACTGATGGGCCAATTTTCCGATGGTGGTGGTCTTGCCCACGCCGTTAACCCCAACCACCATGATTACATACGGTTCCTGGTGGTTGGGCGGCAGCTCAAAATCGCTGGCGCTGCCCGATCCGTGCTCAGAAAGCAAGGCCGCAACCTCCTCTTTTAAAACCCCATTCAGCTCGGCTGTTCCTAGGTATTTATCGCGGGCAATGCGGGCTTCAATGCGTTCGATGATTTTTAAGGTGGTGGAAACGCCCACATCTGAGGTTACCAATACCTCTTCCAGGTTGTCGAGCACCTCGGCATCTACCGTAGATTTACCAACAATGGCTTTGGCTATTTTGGAAAAGAAGCTGGTCTTGGTTTTTTCAAGACCCTGATCCAAACGCTCTTTCTTCTCTCTGGAAAAAAAACTAAACAGTCCCATATAAAAATGAATAGCCCATAAACACAAAAAGCCCCAATCCGGAGGGAAAGGGAGCTTTTCGCACCTATGAAAACAAAAATTATTTCGAGGAAAGGAAGTCCTTAATGTGATCGTTGTGTACGATCTCTTCCTTAAAGGCGTAAGCACCGGTCTTGGGCGACTTAACCAACTTGATCACTTTCGTGAAGTTGTTGCCTTTTCCAGACTTCAGGGTTGCAACCGTTTTCTTTGCCATGGTCTAATGTGCTGTTGGGTTGATTACTTAATTTCTTTGTGAACCGTCATGCGCTTCAATACTGAGTTGAATTTCTTCAGCTCGATGCGATCGGGTGTGTTCCGCTTGTTCTTAGTGGTGATGTAGCGGGAAGTTCCGGGTTGACCAGAGGTTTTGTGCTCGGTGCACTCCAGAATAACTTGTATGCGGTTGCCTTTCTTTGCCATGATTCAAATGGAAAATAGGATTAACGAATGTGGCCTTTTTCAACGGCCTCTTTCAACACGGCGGTGATGCCTTTCTTGTTGATGTTCTTAATGGCTGAGGTGGATACCTTCAACGTGATCCACATATCGTCTTCCGGGATGTAGAATTTCTTTACCTGGAGGTTGGGGTTGAACCGACGCTTGGTCTTCTTGTTGGAGAAGGAAACGTTGTTGCCCACGATGGCCTTTTTCCCGGTGAGGTCGCAAACTCGTGACATGGCTTATAATTTTTGGGAGTGCAAATAACGAGAGTTTCCTCCAAACGGCCAAGAGGATTTGCGATTTTTTTACTCGTTCTCTCCAATCTGGAAGAAGCTGAAGTTCACGTGGCCGTATTTTCGGTGTTGCAAGAAGGCCGAATGCGTGCTGAAATCGTGTTCTGCGGGGTGTTCCAGCACCAGCAAACCATCTTCTGCCAGCAGACCGGATTGGAGGATGAGGTCGGGCAAACGGTGGAGTTCGGCGTGGGCATAGGGTGGGTCGGCCAGTATGAGGTCGAAGCTCATACCCAACCGGGGCAAGGCAGCAAAAACATCGGCCTGGCGCACCTCTAAATTGAGCAGTTCAAGCTGCTTGGCGAGGGTTTTCACGAAGGTCACGCAGCGTCTGTTTTGGTCGAGTGCCAGTACCGATGCCGCGCCCCGGCTGCAGCACTCCACGCTGAGGCTGCCGGTGCCACAAAAGAGATCGAGCACGCGCGTTTGGCCCCAATCGAGGCGGTTGTGCAGTACGTTGAACAGGGCTTCTTTGGCGAAGTCGGTGGTGGGCCTCACAGGCAATCCTGCCGGCACATGCAACCTTCGGCCCTTGAGGGTGCCGCCAACTATGCGCATAACCAGGTGTAGGCCAAGGCCAGATGGCGATGGGGCGGCAGGTCGGCCAGGGCTTCGGCATAAGCAATGCCGGGCGGGCGCAAGGCGGGTGAGAGGTTGGGTAAGAAAGTCTGAAGGATAACGATGGCCGGATGGTCACGATCGAGCTGGCCGCCAAACAGGGTTTGAATCTCCAGCCCTTGCCAACCCAGTGTCTCACTCACCAGCAGAACGGGATATGCGAGGTCTTCGGTGGTGTCGCAGAGGTATTGGTTGGCCAGCTTCAACTGCCCATCCTGCCATGCCGAAACCTGCAGGAGGTTGCCCAGCAGGTGCAGGTTAAGCCAGCGCCCCCCAGCCTGACGGGCAAGCGGATAGCTCCAAGAGAGAAAGGGCTGATAGCCATGCACAAAGGTGGATTTCAAAAAGTGACGTTTCCAGAAGATCTTCTCTTCGGGGTTGATGCCAAAGACTACCTCTGCCTCGGGAAAGGTAAGCCTGTGGTGATCGGGCACCCAGCCGGTGGGCAAAGACGCCACCAATTGGTGGTGGAGGCGCAGGTCTTCTGCGTCGAAAAAAACAGAAGGCACTAAGGCCGCCTCGGGCCCAAACCAGGAGACCGTGGTTTTGGAAAAGTTGGTGTAGATGAAGTCGTTCTTTTTCAGAATGGACTCTAGGGCCGGGGCAGCGCCATCTCCGTGCGGAAGAACGTGCTCGCTGAGGTACACCAGCTCGCGGTTGCGCTCATCTACCACACCCAGCTGCAGCATACCCTCTTGACGCACCACCACAAGGTGCAGGTGCTGGCGGTCGGAAAGGGTGAAGGTAGGGGCGGCCCAGAGTGCAAAAGATGGCATGGGGCCAAAAGTAATCAATCGAGCCGTGGTAGAAGCAAGGCCATCCTCGCTGCTTTTGGTAGCTTTGAGGCATGAAATCTCTGGTGCTCGAAAACATCCGCATTGCTCTTAGAGCCATACGCAGCAACCTACTTCGCACCATTCTCACCGTGCTCATCATTGCGGTGGGCATCTCCACCCTGGTGGGCATCTTGACCGCCATAGACGCCATTCGGCAGAGCCTAAACAGCAACTTCACCAGCATGGGGGCCAACACCTTCACCATCCGAAACCGCGAGATGCGCGTGCATTTCGGAAGACGTGGAAAAAAAGCCAAGCGATTCAGAACCATCAGCTTCAATGAAGCGAAGACCTTCTCCAAGAATTTCCCCTACCCTGCCCGGGTTTCGGTGAGCATTTTGGGCGACGAAACGGCCGTACTGAAATACGGAGGTGCCAAAACCAACCCCAACATACCCGTGTTTGGCGGCGATGAGCAGTACCTGGCCTGCGGTGGTTATGAGATCGAACGGGGTAGAAACTTCTCGCCTTCTGAAATAAACAGCGGAGCACCGGTAGTCATTCTGGGCAACGAGAACGCCTACAACTTGTTCCGCAACCTTAACCCCATTGGCCGCATCATCAACCTCAGCAATCACAAATGCAAGGTTATAGGCGTACTCAAAACCAAAGGCAGCAGCATGACTATGGGCGGCGACAAAATTGCCATTCTGCCCCTCCAAACCGTGCGCACCTGGTATGGCGACGAAGACAACAGTTACGTCATCAGCGTAATGTGCAACAATCCCAGAGAGTTGGAGACCGCCATTGGCGAGGCTGCCGGCTATTTCCGTCAGGTGCGCAAAGTCCGCATCTCGGAAGAAAACAACTTTGAGATTATGAAAAGCGATTCGCTTGCTGCCTTGCTCATGGATAAAATAAGTTTGGTTACCCTTGCCGCCACCATCATCGGTTTCATTACCCTTCTGGGCGCCGCCATTGGCCTTATGAACATCATGCTGGTGAGCGTTACCGAACGCACCCGCGAGATCGGCATCCGCAAATCACTGGGAGCCAGCGCCAACCTCATCCGCAATCAGTTTCTGGTTGAAGCGGTGGTCATTTGCCAAATGGGTGGATTGCTCGGCATCTTGCTCGGCATTGGCATAGGCAACCTGGTGGCGTTGGCCTTCGACATTGGCTTTATTGTACCCTGGCTCTGGATGGGCACCGGCGTGGCCCTGTGCGTGCTGGTAGGACTGGCAGCCGGAATTTTTCCGGCCATTAAAGCCGCCAGCCTCGACCCCATCGAGGCCCTGCGCTACGAGTAGAGTTGGTGGTGGCTAAAACATCCGGGGTAAAAATTTGAAGTGGAATTTTACCTTTGGCCCATTCCCAAAACCAAAACAACCTATGGCCTTTATTCAAGAGTTCAAACAATTTGCCATGCGGGGCAACCTGGTCGATACGGCCGTTGCCTTCATTATGGGCGCCGCATTCGGCAAAGTAGTTACTTCCTTCATCGACGGTGTGGTAATGCCCGCCGTAGGCATGCTGGTGGGCAACGTGGATTTCAACAGCCTAACTTTTGTCATGAAAGCGGCCGTGCCCGAAATCAAAGAGGGCACGCAGGTGATTCAAGCTGCGGCCCCGGAGGTGAGCATAAAATACGGCACATTCATCACCAATCTAATCGATTTTGTGGTGGTTGCTATGGTTATCTTTATGGTCATAAAAGCCATGAATGCCGCCAAGAAGAAAGAAGCCGAAGCACCGGCCGCTCCACCTGAACCCAGCGCACAGGAAAAGCTCCTCATGGAAATTCGCGATTCCCTGAAAGGCCGTTGAATTCGACTCCAGCCTGTTTGGGATTCTCATTAGGCATGTGGATCCGCAATTTCAATCAGGATGCGATGCTGGAGAATGCGGATCTGGTTTTCTCGGAAATGAATCAGACCACACTTCTGGAATTCATGCAAGACACGGTTGGTTGACTCCAAAGAGGCGGCAGATAAGTTTGCCAGCTCTTCTATAGAAACCCTGAGGCTTAGACTATTGAACTCCGAATTCAACCCGTTGTGTTGATACATAACCAGCAAAGCAAGAGCCACACGTTGAGCCTCATAATCAAACAACATCTCGTTTGGTGAGGTCTCCTCCGTTGTGGCGTCGTGAGAAAAGATGCGCATGAGCCGAAGGGCAAGAACAGGATTGTGAATAACTGCTTCGGTAAGCATCCCAGCAGGAAGCTTGCACACCCGGCAGTTCTCAAGGGCAATGGCGCTGGTATGGAGGGGATCTCTACCTAAAATGGTTCGGTACCCAAACACATCACCTGGACCGACGAACTGAACAATTTGGTCGACACCGGCTAAGCTTTTGCGCACCAACTTTAGTTTTCCGCTGTGGATGCAAAACAAGCCGTGCGGTTGCTCACCTTCCGCAAAGATTTCCTCTCCCGCCTTGTACCATGAACAGGATTTTACTGCACCAATACGAACCAAATCTTCGGCTGTAGCATAAGCCCACAGCGATTCCTGCTGAATCTGGCATGCCGCACAATTTTGTATTTCTAACGTCTGCATGCATTAAAACTAAAATTAAAATCAAAAAAAATCCCCGCTTTTATACGGGGATGGATTATTAAGGGACGGGTATAATTATTTGGTCGATTAAAAAGGAATTAACGTAATTCCGGCCGATACAGGGTACACCGCCACCGTCCTTCCGCTCTTAAAAAGAGGGGTTAACGCATACGAAGCGAAGAAATTGATGCGTCGGTAACCCAACCTCACCATCAGAGAAGCCCGCCATGCATTTACTGCGAAATTGCCGTAAACGGTTTGGTTGTACTCCACATCGCCAATCTCATAGTTCTGCTTCAAACGAGGACTACCCAGGCGGTAACCTCCAATAACGCCTACGGCCAAATGGAAACTCTTTTTGACGTAAGGACTGGTGTTGAATTCGAGAAACAGGGGAACCGTTAGCCAGGTCATTTTCAACACATTTCGGTCATACTTTATTCCGGTTTGCAGGCCGATAAGCGTATCGCCTACTTTCTGGAGATTGGTTCCATTCGCAAAGGCATATCGATTGATTTCTAGGCCGGCACCTGTTCCAATCGAAACGTACTCCTGAGCCAACTTGATGTGACCTTCGAGAAGATTGAGATTGACGAATATAGACTTCTCGTAATCGAGCTCCAGAAACTTGTGGGTAGCCGGCATGCCGAGGCTGCGGTTGGCGGTAGCATAGCCGTTTACGCCCAATTCAATCCCCTGCCATACATCCTTCACCTCGCGCTCAGGCTCTTTGTTTTCTTGGCTTTTGCCTTTTCCATCCCGGTTTGGATATTCGTTTGACTCCACATTTTTGTTGTCTTCGATGATGAGAAAACGCTTATCGCCTATGCTGAAGCGGGTGGTATCGCTCACATCTACCCCAATGCCTTTTTGTCCAATGCTTACCGAAACTTGCCCATTCGAGCGCTTCAAATCGCCTACTCCTTTCTTTTCCACACGAATGCTGTTGGGGTCGCCCATGTAATAAATGGAACCGGCTCCATTGAGTTTACCGGAAAGATCGCCGGCCACGTTGATCTCCATTTCTCCTGTGCCCGTGCTTACAACCTCTGCGTTGTTAACCTTTAGGTTGTAGGCAAACAAATCGCCCGAACCGGAAACTTCGGCATTGAGCTGCGTGCTGTTACCCGTGAGGGTTACATCTCCTGCACCGGACACCCGCACCCGAGTTTCGGAATTGGCAACATCCAAAACCGCATCGCCCGCACCGGAAACCATTATCTCGAGTGGACTGTTGGTCAATGGTTTTTTGCCGTACAGATTGGCGGCACCGGTAACTTCTATGCTGCGGAGGCTCTTGCAATGCACCACCACTTCAGCATTTTTACCCAATGCATCTATATTATCGTTGCCCAAAATCAAGGCATTACCTTTTACCGTTGGCAACTTGGATGGAGAAACGGATTCCTCACCCAGAATCTCGAGGCCAAAGGTTCCGTCTTCGACCAAGGTAACATCGTGATTTCCTTTTAATTTGAGCTCGGTAAATTCTCCTAGCGGATGCACAGTATTATTCTGGGCAAGGGCTTTCGGCGCTTCAGCAAGAATGGCGCAACCCAGAACCACCAGAGCTCTGACGGAAAGGGTAAGGCTTTGAAAGAAAGTGGTATTCATGTGTGTTGAAAGTTGGAGGTTTTAGTATTGGGGCCTCTTTTGTTTTATAAAAGCCCTTGACGATGGGTTTTAAGCAAAGAACGTGAAAAGCAACAGATTCCGAAATCCTAAGCAGATCAAATGAGGCTGCTCTTGGTTTGTGGAACTCAGAATTCGTGCTCCCAAAATTTGTTGGCGTTGTTGGTTTTGTGGGTGATTACAAGCCCCTTATTGGAATCCCGCTTGGTCTCTTCTTTATCAGGCGATTGGTTGAAATAATCAAGGGGCAGAAGCTGAATGGAGGTGTAGTTTTTTCCCTGCTCCGGCGTTTCCATATTAAACGCACTGTTGGCAGGGCATTCGATTATGTAGAGGTTCTTGGCCATGTAATAATCCAAATAGTGTGATTTGGATTGCAGATTTTGGTTGTTCCAATTGGCTTCCGGATTGAGTATGAGGGGCTTGTCGTTCACCAGCCGTTCCCGCACCTCCTCGATGCTCAACAACTTTCCGCTTTCGTCCATCACATAGGCATTGAAGGTGGGATCGATCCAGAGCCATTTCTTGAGCGTGGCGGAATATGCAGCGTTGATGACGTGGCAATCAAAGTCTACCTTGAGACTATCCTTGGGCAAACATGTTACAATGCGCGATTTAATGCCCATGGCCAGGTAACACTCGTTAAGCAGCAGGGCAAGACCCCTGCAGTTCAGTCCTTTCCCCTCGCGGGTGCACTCGGCAATCATGTTCATGGCGTTGCGCTCTTTTGGAATGCCGTGGATGCCGTCGTGGGGAATTAGGTTGTGCACCCAACGCATTAAGTTCAGTATTCTCAACTCTTCGGGTGCATTCTTTCCTGCAATGCTGTCGAGCTTATACTTTTTGCGCAATTCAACCAAATTGGGATCATCGCTTTTCTGATACGAAAACGCGGGTAAGGGTCTTGGATCTGCTGCATTGTAGGCACGGCCTCGTTTGAGTATGTACCTCATATCGCCAATGTTTTTAAGCAAAGCATTTACCTCTTGGAAATCTTTTTCTTTCCGAATGTTTTCCAAATCGGTGTCCTCCTGCACGTGGATGTAATCGTTGTATCCCTCCTTTATGGCCTTTTTCAGGCATTCAATGGCCTCTGACTTGTGGTTTAAAAGTGAATGTACACAACAAAAGTTGTAATATATACCCGAAAGGGTGCCTTTAAATTCGGGCTTCTCTTCCTCCGATAGTGGTATGTAGAGGGCAAGAAACTCGTCTGCAAGCGCCTGATAAGCCTTCGCATCTTTTTTCTCATAAGCGGAATTAAACCCATCGGCTTTTTTTGCCACAAAATCATTCATGGCTTTGTATGCATTGCTTTGCGCATGAAGAATTTGCACACCGGCAAACAGGGCAAAACACAAGAATAGCTTTTTCATAAGACAAAGTAGGTTAAAGGAGGTTTAGTGGGAATTGGGTTATCGCTTGCGTTCCATTTGAAAGCCCGGCGCAGAAATGCCAAGTGCGGTGGTGTTGCCTTTGGCATCGGAACCTCGGGTAATCTTTACCTGACTGCCGGTGAGGGTGTTGTAGCCTTTAAGCAAAAGGGCCATCCAATATATTGCAGAAGCGGGTTGCGCCACAGAGGCTGCTTCAGCCCCAGGAGGACCGGTCACTACCAGTTCGTTCTGGGTTGCTTCGCGGAGCTGCTTAAAGGCAAGCGATGCTAGGGAAGGAAAGGCTTCATCATCAACTTGCGGAGTTTCATAAGGATTAATGGATACTGCACGTTCGGAATAGGGAATGGCAAGACAGGGCTGCAAAGCGCTTGCGCCATAGTCTTCTGTACTTACGGGTTGAGCAGCCAACAGATGCATAGGCGCGGGCTTAGCTGGTGTCTTCCGTCTCCCTTTTCTGCCCGATTTCACCAGGTGCGGTGCTTTGGTAAGCACAGGATCCACGTTCTGCTTTGCCTGAGCAAGAGGAACCTCAGCCGGCGGAATCAAGGGAAGTTCTTGAGGAAGAGCATCGGACTTGCCGGTGCCTTTCGGAGAGGACGAAGAAGCAAGAGAATCCGTTTGAGTACCGTTGTAGAGGAAGAGCGCTGCCCCAAGAATGATGAGCACCGCGGCTGCGGCTGCAAAGCGCACCCCCATAGAAATAAGGGGCGCAGGTCGCTTGTATAGGCCGGATTTATATGGAAATGCAATGGATTCAGGCTGCAGGCGGGTAAGCGCAAAAGCCTTCCGGTCTGCCTCCAAGGCGGGCATGAGCTGCATCAAGGCATCCAGATGCGCGCACTCTGCATCGGTAAGCACACCTTCTACCTCTGCAACCAGCAAAGCCTCTATGCGAGCCTCTTGCGGAGCAGCCTGAAAAAGGACGCCCTTATTGGGCATGCTCACCTCCTCGGGATTCAGACGCATTTCCAAGGCTTGGTGCACGTCTTCTTCAAGATCGGGATGTTGCGCCAAGAAGTTCTGCATCTCTTCCAACAAGCGGCCTTGCAGGCGCCCCTCTGCATAATCGAGGGCATAGTGTTCAAAATTCTCTAAGGTGATCATGGCCTACAGCACGTTTTCCAGTTTTCCAATGTAGTTGCGCAAGCCCACCCTGGCCCGAAAGATGTACACCTTTACCTGTGACTCGGTGAGGCCGGTGATTTCGCCGATTTGCTCGTAGGCATAGCCTTCGTAATCGCGCAGCAAAACCACGGTGCGCTGCATCTCGGGCAGCTTCTGCAGGGCCTCTTCGAGCACAGCTTTTAATCCGGTGGGCGGAGGGGGCACCCCAATGGTGGCGGGGGTGTGTTGGTCGGCATACGCGCGACCACGCTTGGCTTTGCGCAGTCCGTCAATCATGACGCGATATCCGGTGGTAAACAGATAGGTCTTGGCCTTGTCAAAGGGCACCTCTCCTACCCGCTCCCACACCCGAGCAAACGCCTCCTGAACCACGTCGCGGGCATCGTCTGCATCGCGCACCTGCTTCAAGATGAAGCGATACAGGCCATCGGCATGTTGGTCAACGCAGGTGTTGTATTCGGCGAGGGTCATGGGTGTTTTTTGCCTTTGCAACCGTAGGACGAACCGAGTCTGCTTATGTTACAGATGAAAGAATAATAAGCGAGCAACTAAAGGTAACTTTTTGGTTTTCAAGGACTTTATTTTTTTCTACACCCCCCATACCCGCATCAAGATGAAATGGAACGGAGGGTATTTTTCTACCTTCGCAGCCCAAACTGTTTATGTACACCATAGGAATCATTCGCGAAGGTAAGACCCCGCCCGACAAACGAGTACCCTTCTCTCCCTCTCAATGCGTAGCGTTGCAGAACCAATTCAACGTTCGCGTGCTGGTGCAACCCAGTCCAATCCGCTGCTTCACCGACGAGGAGTACCGCGCCGCGGGCATAGCACTTTCTGAGGACCTGAGCAGCTGCGACGTGCTCTTTGGGGTAAAAGAAGTACGCAACGAAGATCTGATTCCGGGTAAGACGTATTTCTTTTTCTCCCACACCATCAAAGAGCAGCCCCACAACAAAAAGCTTATGAAAGCTTTGGTGGAGAAAAAAATCCGAATGGTGGATTACGAGTGCCTCACCGATCAGCAGCACAACCGCATCATTGGTTTTGGGCACTATGCCGGCATTGTGGGCACCTACAACGGCATAAGGGGATATGGTTTGCGCTACCGCTTGTTTGATCTGAAACCGGCCTGGCTTTGCCACGATCGACGCGAGCTGAAGCTGGAGTTGGAAAAGGTGAATCTGCCCAACATCAAGATTGTGATAACCGGAAACGGACGGGTTGCCAACGGTGCAATTGAGCTCCTCGGTCTCATGGGCATGCGCCGCATTACCCCTTTTGAGTTTACCCACTTCTCTTTCCGCGAGCCCACTTACGTGCAGCTCCACTCCAACAATTACAACGAACCCACCGATGGCTCCGCCTGGAGCACAGAACGGTTCTACCAAGACCCTGAAGGATTCCGATCTACGTTTTTAAAATACACTCGGCATTGCGACCTTCTGGTGCATTGCAGCTACTGGAATCCAAAAGCACCCGTGCTGTTCACAAAAAAAGATATGCGCAGCAGCGAGTTCCGCATTTCGGTAATTGCCGATGTTACCTGCGATATAGACGGTTCCATTCCCTCTACCCACCGCGCCAGCACCATTGCAGAACCGTTCTACGGATACAACCCCAACACCGAACAAGAGGGCCCGCCTTTTGCCACCGATACCATTACCGTAATGGCGGTAGACAATCTGCCCTGCGAGCTGCCACGCGATGCCTCAGAAGATTTTGGAAAAGACTTGCTGGATAAGGTAATCCCATTTGTGATTGGCCAAGATGAGGAAGGCATCATCGAACGCGGAACCATCGTTCAGCAGGGTGCTCTCATGCCCAATTTCAGCTATCTAAAAGGCTACGCCGGACTGTAGGCCTAAGAAAATAAAACAGCCTAAAACTTATACCGCATCTGAATCTTCAGATCGGTTCGGGTAGGACCATTTATGGCCTCTAAGTCCGAAGCAGAAAAAGGAACCAAGCCTTGGCGGAAGGTTTGCCCTATGCGCAACCAAAACTCCAGGTTGCGCGAAACGTCGTAGTTGATTATGGCATACACCCTGCTGCCCTTGCCCTGAAAGGAAGGAAAGGAATAGGCATAAGGAAGATCGGTTTCGAGTGCATACACACGGGCATCGAATCCGTTTACATCAAACAAGGCATACCGAGCCGTGAGCGACAATCCTCGTTTGGGAAGTTTTATAATTACATCGTGATAAAACAAAAAACCCCTCTGCCAGGTGGTGTTGTTTACATAGTTGAGCTCGAAGCGATTCTTCATGCGCACCCACTCGTTCAGCGGATACACCATGTTCAAACGAATGTTGTGCTGGCGAATGGCGCCAAGAACCGGCACAGCATCGTCGGTGCTGAGGTTGCGCTGGCGGAGGCGGGTGCGGTAACGCAGGGTAAACACGGTTTTTTTGTTGGGCGCGAAATCCATCATGGCCAACCAATCCGTTGACTCCGATGGACCATCTACCCGAAACCGCAACCAGTCGAAACGGGCACGATCGAGGTAAGTAGAGAAACTGAGCACCGGCAGAGGGCGGAAGTTGATGCCTACGGTTAGGCCCTGCTCGTTTTGCGTACCCACAGTTTCGCCAAAGCCACGCGAATACACGCTTTGGTAATCGCGCCCATAGTTGCGGTGCACCACACTCAACACGAGCTTGGGATCGAGGTAAACAATGAGCCCATTGAGGTAGGCAATTCCCCCATTGCTGCTGCGGGCCACCTCTCCATACACGTTGAAGTTGCGCCACACATAGCTGTAATCCATGCCCATGTTCTGAAGGGCGGAGGATGCAAAATCAAATTGATTGTAAACGGAGAGGTTGCGGCGGAAGTCGCGGTTGTAACGCAGATTGGCGTAGGTGAACCCAACCTGAAGGTTGCGGCGTTTTATGGACAGGTTGCCGCCAAAAACCGTCTCACGCACCGAGCTTCTATCCTGCAACTCTGCAGGCGTACGGTGCAATCCGCTGATTTGAAAAGCCGTGAACACGTCTTGCGATAAGGAGAGGGTGCTGTCTTGCAAAGGCACATTGGCATCGCGCCACTTGGCAGAAAAAAAACCGGTGAGCTCAACGCCTTTCCATAATCTATACGTTGCAGCCGCCCCGCGCATGTATTGGTTTTCATTTAATGAATTGTATGGGCGTATGCCGCGTGCGCTTCGTTTAAACAAGAGCACATCGTTGCTTTTCCCAAAGGCCAGATCGGTCCAGTAGGTAAGGCCCTGTCCAAATTGCACGTGGTAATCGCCCACTACTATGTTTTGGAATCGGCCTAAGCGCTTAACCCCAACGTAGCCCGAATAAAAATCAAAACCTTGTTTTTGTGAACCCCGGAAAAACTCCTCACCCGAATCTTTCTCCCCGGTGAAAGAAGCCGTTACCCGGTTGCCATAGTTAAACCGGTAGCGTGCGAAATGCTTGTAGGGATCGCCCAGGTACCGGGCGTTGGGCTTGGCCTGCAGCAAAGAGTCGCTGGCCGGAGTGTAGCCCACCTGGGGCTCCAAAATACGCTGAGTGCGCACATCGAGGGTATGCCGACCATACTTCCACAACTCCGCTAGGCTCAGGTTCAAATCCTGAAACCGATCCGCTACTCTAACGTAGGGCAAGATCTTGCGCACATCCTCCAGCTCAAACTCCTCGAGGCTCTGCAATTCATACATAACGAGTAATGGACCGTTTCTGCGGATGTGGTCCACCAGGTTGGCTATCTGCACATCGCTGAGTAGATTCAATTCACGCAACAGCTCTACGTTGCGGTTGAGGTTAATGGGATTGTCGCGGTAGTAGGTGAGGCTCTCCAGCAGGTTGGTGTAGTCGAGGTTGGGGTTGGAGGCGTTCTCGGAAATGTTCTCGATGTTTTGCTCCAACTGAAATTGGTTGTCGATTACAGTATCGCGCTGGGCCAGTACAGGCGCAGCAGAAAACCACGCCAATGCGATGAAAAAGAATCGTGCACGA
>JBEIVB010000002.1:0-83514 GCA_040374085.1 Flavobacteriales bacterium
CGGAATGGGCGCAAAGGTTGCCCCCCCGTTGGTGGAATATTGCCATTGATAAATAACACCCGGATCGGGGCTGGTGGCATCAAAGGTGGCGGTTTGCCCCACACATAAATTTTGATCGGAAGGATTTACCATACTTGCACTTACTTGCGTGCAATTGAAGGTAACCCTCGCCTGTGCCGGTCTTTGGAAGTACTCAATCACCAAATCAACCGGGCCCCCCAAGCAAATTCCGCTGGGGTTGTTGGTTGCGGTTGTTTGAAAGCTGGCCGAATATTGTTGCTCAACAAAGGAGTTCAGCAACCAGGTGTTGCCATTGTCAATGCTTACCCGCGCACCATCGTCGGCTTGAATGGTTAGGGTATACCGGCCTGGAGCAAACACCTCTCGGCGCTTAAATCGAATGCTTACGTTACTGAACCAGTTCTGACCGCATGGAATGCTGGTCTGGTCATATAAGTTAAACGGTATGCCGTTGTTCCCGTAGTTGTTGTCGAAGCTTAGGTTGTTGATGACCACATGCCCCTTGTAATTGTTTGGGTCGTAAAAGTTTTGTGCCGCAACGAGCGCAGGGGTGCTTAAAATACCACCAACGGTTGGAGTCCAAGTGTAAACATGCCCAAACCAATTGTTCAGACCCTGGGCAGTCGTTGCCACGGTGGGTATGGTTACCACCGGTGCGGTAATGGTAATGCCACCGTTGTTGTTGCCGCCGGCAACAAACGGACTCGAGCTGCGCGCCCTTGCAGTGTATCCCGCACCGGGCGCTGCACCTGCGGGAATGCTCACCCGAATGTACGAATTGGAGATGTTGGCGGTCCAAACGTAGCTGCCGGTCGTCCAAGTGATGTTGTTTGTGCTCCACTCAATGGTGGTGAGCACCGTGCCGGGAAAGGTGCCCCCTGCAGTGGAGAGCTCCATGGTGATGATGCTGCCCGGGTTGAGGTTTTGTAGGTTGTTCAAACGAAAGGTCAAAATTCCTCCGGCACAAACCGATGCGGGATTGCTGAAGGGTTCAACTTGGGTAATGTCCACAAACTGCCCGTATCCTGGTTGGCAAAGAGCAATCAAAAGGACCAAGATCCATTTTGTCACCTTCCGGCTGAGTTTTCTTCTGAGGGGCATTTCAGAGATTCTAAGGAGGCATACAATTGGCGTAGAACGGTTTTAGGTGGAACTGCCGGTGCTGCCGCTCAAAGTGTTTCCACAACAAAATCCGCTTGCATAGCGACTTGTATACTTCCCAAAGATAATCATCGGCCGCAAAACAAAGACCCCGAAATGAAACTAATTTTGCACCATGCGCATAGACATCGTAACCATTCTCCCCGAGCTGTTGCAAGGTCCATTCGACCACTCCATTGTGAAGCGTGCTGTACAGAAGGGACTGGTTGAGATTAACCTCATCAACCTCCGCGATTATTCAACCCAAAAGCAAAAGAGCGTAGACGATTATGCCTATGGTGGGGGAGCGGGAATGGTTATGTGTATAGAGCCCATAGCCAATTGTTTAGAGGCACTAAAGGGTCAGCGTACATACGACGAGGTGATTTACCTTACTCCCGATGGCGAGCGCCTTAGGCAGCCACTCGTAAATAGGTTGAGCACCCAGCAGAACCTCATACTCCTATGTGGGCACTACAAAGGCGTGGATGAGCGGGTCCGTCAGCACCTCATTACCATGGAGATTTCTATTGGAGACTTTGTGCTTAGCGGAGGCGAGTTGGGGGCCGCCGTACTCACCGATGCCCTTGTGCGCTTGTTGCCGGGTGCCATTTCCGATGAAACTTCGGCTTTATCGGATTCTTTTCAGGACAATCTGTTGGCTCCGCCGGTGTATACCCGCCCGGCTGTATTTCGGGGTTGGGAAGTTCCGCCCGTATTGCTCAGCGGCGATCCCAACAAGGTTGAGGCTTGGCGGACGGAACAATCTTGGGAGCGCACCCGTTCCCGACGCCCCGATCTTTTGGACGATGGCCAACAGAAAAAATAGGCGGCTACGAGCAGGTTCAAAAAAAAGTCGTAACATTGCGCTCCATTTTAAGAAACCCCCGTCATGGACTTGGTAAAATTTGTAGAGTCTCAATCCATCGAGCAGCGTTCGCTCCCAACCTTTAAGGCTGGAGATACCGTTACGGTACACTATAAAATCATTGAAGGAACCAAAGAGCGTATCCAGCTCTTTCAGGGCGTTGTGATTCAGCGCAAAGGAGCGGGTTCAAACGCCACTTTCACCATTCGTAAAATATCCAATGGTGTGGGTGTTGAGCGTGTTATCCCACTCTCTTCTCCCAACATCGATAAGATTGATGTGAATAAGGTAGGTGTTGTGCGTCGTGCTCGCATTTATTATCTGCGCGGCCTCACCGGCAAGAAAGCACGCATCGCTGAAAAGCGCGATTAACTTCAATTGCCTACATGCAAAACACACACCCGGAGATGCCTCTCCGGGTTTTTTTATGATTTGCCCAGAGCCTCTTTGAGGGCAACCAGTTGTTTGCGTACCTCTTTTAGGCGTTGTATCGCCTCAACACGTGTTTGTATGGCGGCGCTTCCCCCGGCTTTTTGTATGGCCTCCCGTGCACCTTGCAGGGTAAACCCACGGTCCTTCACCAAATGATGAATGCTCCTCAGCAGCTGTATATCGGCTTGGGTGAATTGCCGAACTCCGCGAGCGGTTTTTCGGGGCCTCAATTCAGGAAAGGATTTCTCCCAAAACCGAATTAGGCTGGGGCTTACTTCCATTTGGTGGGCCACCTCGGTAATGGAGAAGTAGAGCTTGGGGATTTCGGATTCAGATTCCAGTTCCATAGTGCAAACTTAAACGGTGTACACCACCCAATGGCCGTTTATTTTCAAGATTTTTAAATGCTCGAGGTGAACTGCCTCGCCAAGGGTAACAGACATGAGCATCTCCTTTGGGTTGGGCAGGTGTATCGAATGACAAGCCAGGTGACGCCCAAACAAGAGTCCATGCTTGTGATAACGCTTAAAAACAGCCTCCTTGGCTGCCCAAATCAACGCCTGCTCGGCCATGCGGATTTCGTTGTTTTTATTCAGCCAAAGCATTTCGTTCGGATGGAGAAAGCGATGCGCGATGCGGTCGATTTTATGAAGATCGAACTCAGCATCTATGCCAACGGAATGATGGGGAGAAACATATGCACATGCCATTCTGCTGGTGTGGCTGAAGCTGATGCAGTGCGTGCCGTCTACCGCCGTGCGTGGGCCTTTTTGCAGTCCTTCCAAAACCCGCAAACCTGGCTCTAGTTCGCGAATTAACAACCTTGATGCAATAAATTGCCGCACCCTTCCTTCGTGCTTAAAAGCTTGATAAATTGGATGGATGCCCTTTTCTGCTGCTTGATCCAGAAACCAGGCTGTGGTCTCTGAAAGCTCCCAAGCTCCGAGGGTTCCTACCGGAGTAGGTTGATGCAGGCAAATGGGCATGTGAAGGGTAGTTTAAAACGCTACTTTTACCCAAAATTACATCATTGTTCATGAAAACCTATACCCTGCTCTTTTTCGCAGCAGCCGTTTCTGCTTCTGCTCAAACTTCCTGGACACCCGAGGCTCTCTTGCAATTGAACCGCATTTCCAATCCCAGCGTTCATGCAGAGGGCAAAATGCTCCTCTACGATGTCGCCACGGTAGATGTAACACAAAACAAAAGTTATAAAAAAATCTGGAGCTATTCTCCTGCATCCAACTCAAGTGTGCCCCTTGGCAATCCAACGTGGAACGAGTGGATGCCGAAACCGGTGGGCAGTACAAAGGCAATTGGTTTTTTGAGCACCCGCGAGGGAAACCCACAGGTGTACACCATGAACCTCGATGGATCCAATGCCAAAGCCGTCACAGAGGTGGAAAGCGGGGTTTCCGACTTTTGCTTCTCCAAAGACGGGAAGAAGCTGGCCATCATCACCGATGTAAAAACCGGAAAAGACATTCACGACCGCTACCCAGACCTTCCAAAGACAGAGGGAAGAATTATAGATGATTTGTTTTATCGGAACTGGGACAGTTGGGATGATTATTCCTCCTCGCACATATGGGCGTTTGATTTAGTCGATGGCAGAGCTGTAAATGGACGCGACGTTATGAAGGATAAACCATACGACGCACTCAGCTTTGTGTTTTCTCCCGATGGCAATTCCCTCATATATGAAGCAAAGCCGTTTCAAGGGAAGGATCAGGCCCTGAGCACAAACACCGATTTATTTGTTCTTGAAATCAGCAGTGGAAAGGAAGTAAACCTCACGGCAGGTCGAATGGGATACGATCGGGAAGCCGTTTTCTCTCCTGACGGAAAAATGCTGGCCTGGACTTCTATGCCAACTCCCGGTTATGAATCCGATAGGGCTGCTTTGATGGTGATGGATTGGCCTGCCTCCAATCCAAGAGAGATTGCCCCGGAGTGGGAAGAGTCTATAGGCAGTTTGTGCTGGTCATCCGATGGGAAGGTTCTTTTTGGAACTTCTGCTGTGCTGGGAGCCGAGCATGTAGTAAAAGTCTCCCCCTCGAAAAAATCGGTTCAGGTGGTGACGAAGGGCGATGCCGATTTCGGAACCCCTATGGTTATGAACGACAGGCTCTTTGCCACTCGCATGACCATGCTCGAGCCTCTCAATCTGATTGAGGTTTCCAGCTCCAACAGCATCGGAATTCCGCTTACCAACCACAATCAACCTATAATAAGCAAGCTGTTCTCTGCATCGGTTGAAAAGAACTGGGTTACCACTTCGGATGGAAAGAAGGAACTGGTTTGGGTAATTCTGCCTCCTGGTTTTGATCCGAACAAAAAGTACCCTGCTTTGCTGTACTGTCAAGGTGGCCCACAGAGCATGGTGAGCCAATTTTTTTCTTATCGCTGGAATTTTCAGGTAATGGCTGCATCGGGGTACATCGTGGTGGCGCCCAACCGACGCGGCTTACCCGGATTTGGAAAAGCTTGGAACGATCAAATTGCGGGCGATTGGGGTGGTCAGGCAATGGAAGATTACCTCTCTGCAATCGATTCCATATCTAAAAGATCTTATGTAGATAAAAGCAGAATGGGGTGCGTGGGTGCCAGCTACGGCGGGTATTCTGCATATTGGCTGGCGGGTCATCACCAAGGCAGATTCAAAACGTTTATTGCGCATTGCGGTTTGTTCAATCTCGAAAGTTGGTACACCATGACCGATGAGCAGTTTTTCAATCACCACGATATTGGCGAAGGATACTGGGAAAACGGGGGCAAGGCTTTCGCCAAATTCTCACCACACCGCTTTGTACAAAACTGGGACAGCCCCATTTTGGTTATTCATGGAGATCGCGATTACCGGGTTCCAATGGCCGAGGGGATGCAGGCTTTTGGAGCAGCCCGATTGCGTAATTTGAAAAGCCGTTTCTTATACCTTCCCGATGAAGGGCATTGGGTAATGAAGCCCCAAAATGCACTCTTATGGCATAGGGTATTTTACGATTGGCTTAAGGAAACTTTGTAAACGCGGAGGTCAATACCCATGCCGCGCTAAATCGTAAATAACCAAGCCACTCCGAAGTTTGGGTTCAATCCAGGTAGTTTTTGGTGGCATGATGTTTTGCGTATCGGCAATGGTTTTCAATTGACTCATGGATACCGGAAAAAGGCCAAATGCCGCTGCGTTTTTGCCTCCGTCAACTTGGCGCTTGAGTTCTTCCATTCCTTTTATGCCGGGAATAAATGAAACGCGTTTGTCGGTTTTAAGATCCCAAATGTTCAGAATGGGTCCAAGGATATGTTGGGTTAGTAGGTACGCATCCAAGTTGCCAATCGGGTCCGTTGGTTCCATGGATATTCCTTTTGGTTCCAAGCAATAGAACTGGCCATCTAAGTAAAGAGAGAACTGGTGAATTTTCTTGGGTTTGAACACACCATCGCCCATTGCATTCACCGTGAATTTTTCAGAAAGCGCAGAAAGGAAATCGTTCGCACTCAACCCATTCAAATCCCGAACCACCCGGTTGAAGTCGAATATCTTCAGTTGGTTTTCGGGGAAGAAAATACCCATGTAATAATTGAATCCTTCATTGCCGGAATATTTCCCTTTTTTATCTCGGTAGTAATTACCCAGACGAGCAGAGGAAGCAGATCTGTGATGGCCATCTGCAATATAAACAGCTGGCATAGAAGAAAACATTCGTTGAATAAAATCAACGGCATCTGCATCATCGAGTTTCCAAAGGGTATGCCGAATGGCATCTTGGGTTGAGAAGTCGTAAACGGGAGTTTCTTCTTTCTGGATCGTTCTAATAAAATCATCCAGATTCTGGTGGGGTGGATAGGAGAAGCAAACCGGTTCTGCATTAAAGTCGCAAACCTCGAGGTAGCGCTTTAGTTTCTCCTCTTTTTCCGTTAAGGTTTGCTCATGAACGCGAATTACTCCATTTTCATAATCGTCGATGCCAATCCGCGCCACGATTCCGGTGAAGGATTCTTGCGAATGGCTTTGCCTGTAAACGTAATATGCAGGTTTTGAATCGCTGATGATGGTGTGGTTTTCCTGAAAGCTTTTATACTTTTCTTTAATGATGCGCAGTTGCTCCGGAGCACCTTGCTTCCATTTTTGCCCTTGCTGCACATCGGCTTTAATGATTTGCAGAAACGAAAATGGATTTTCTGCAAGTTGCTGTTTCACTTCCGGTTGCGTGTAATGATCAACCGAATGCGTCACCACCAAATGAACCAGGTGTGGAGCGGGCCTTAAGCCCTTAAAGGGAAGAATGTGTGCCATGGTTGCCTTTAGGCATTCAATGATGCAACCAAAAGGTTTGCCAACTCCAGGCCAATCCGTGCCTGTGCTTCCTCGGTTGCAGCTCCGATGTGCGGCGTTAAGGAAATGTTTGGATGTTTCAAAAGTGCGGGGTTGGGAGTGGGCTCGTGTTCAAATACATCCAAAGCAGCTCGTGCGATGCTCCCGGTGTCTAAGGCTGCCAAAAGGTCGGTTTCGTTTATCACGCCGCCTCTGGAGGTATTCACCAACAATACTCCCTTTTTCATGAGCGCAAATTCCTCCTTGCCCAAGAGCTGGCCTCCCGGTACGTGCACGGTTATTGCATCCGATTGTTTCAACACTTCCGTTAAAGGTTCTGTTTTGATTAGGACAGAAACCTTACCTGCACCTTGAATGTCGAGGGTTAAGTTGGCATGCTCAACAAATGGATCATAGGCTACTACCCGCATACCCACACCCAACGCTTTGCAGGCAACCGATTGACCAATGCGACCAAACCCTACAATGCCTAAGGTTTTGCCAGCCAATTCAGACCCTTTGCTGTATTTTTTTTTCAGGGCTTCAAAATGGTTTTCTCCTTCCAATGGCATTTTCCTATTGCTGTCGTGCAAATTCCGAACTAGGCAAAATAGAGACGCCATCACCAGTTCGGCCACAGAGTTGCTGGATGCAGCAGGGGTATTTACCACTTTCTTTCCAATGGAGCGCGCGTAGTCAACATCAATGTTGTCCATTCCCACACCACCTCGACCAATGACCTTTAGATGCGGACATGCGTCGAGCAAGTCTTTACGAACTTGGGTTGCACTGCGCACCGTAAGTGCCTCAATCTGGTTCGATTGAATGTAATGTGCAAGTTGTTCTTGGGGAACTTTTTCAGTTTGTACCTCAAAGCCTGCCGCCTCCAAGATCTTTTTTCCTCCGGCATCAATGCCGTCATTAGCGAGTATTTTTCTCATAATTAAAATCGAATGCCTACCACCAAAACATCATCCACTTGTTCTTGATTCCCTTTCCATTCCATGAAATAAGAATGCAGCACTTGACGTTGTTCAGCAGTAGAAAGTGTGCAAATGTCTTGCAAAATTTCTCTGAACCGTTTGTTCATGATTTTTTTGCCTTTGGGGCCGCCAAATTGATCGGGATATCCATCGGAAAACATAAACATCATGTCGCCCGGATTCAGCTTTACTTTTTGAAGCCTGTAGGTTCGGTCGGATTGCATGATGAGGCCGCCTACCGGGAATTTTTCTCCTGACAAAGATTCGGGAGCAAAGCTTCCATCGCCTTGCTTTCGAAAAATGACCATTGGACGTAACGCACCTGCAAATTCAATTTCTCCGCTTTCCCTATCGATGAGGGTCAGTGCAATGTCCATCCCGTCTCGGGTTTCCGTTTCATGCTGTTTCAATAGAGTTTGAACACCGGTATCGAGAAGAGAGAGTACAATGCTTGGATTGAATACCTTTTCGGTATGAATGATCTGGTTCAGCAAAGAGGTGCCTACCATACACATAAAGGCGCCCGGAACACCATGTCCTGTACAATCGGCAACGGCCAACAACACTTTGTTGGGCGAGGGCAATCGTTTCTGCGAAGGGTTCAGATGCTCTGCACGCTTGTGAACTGCTGCTGCCTCTATGCTGGTACTTTCCTCTACGGCCGCATCCATGCTTTCGGCAAGCCAATAGAAATCTCCGCTCACAATATCTTTGGGCATATACAATACAAAGGCCTCGGGGAAAGTAGATTCAAATTTAGCCGATGAAGGAAGAATGGCTTCTTGAATGTGCTTAGCGTATTGGATGCTGTCTGTTATTTCTTTGTTTTTATATATTAGTGCTTCACCGGCTGCAGTAAGTGCAATGTTTTTCTTTTCTATTTCTCTGGTACGTTCTCGGACTTGTTCTTCTAAGATGTTCTTGTCTATGCGCAATCGAGCAGTCCTCCACCTTACATAACCATAGATCATAGTCGAGCCCAGCACAATCAGAAAAATATAGAATTTCCAGGTTTTCCAGATGGGGGGTGTGATGGTTATTTCAGTTAGTTTAGTTGGGTTGGACCAAGTTCCATCGCTGTTGCAGGCCTGTACCCAAAAGGTGAAATCGCCCGGAGGTAGGTTGGTATAGATGCCGCTTGTGGCCGTGGTTGGTCCGTGCCAATAGCGGTCGAAACCCTCAAGAAGGTAGCGATAGCGGATGCGTTCGGGAGAGGTTAAGGAAAGAGCCTCGTACTGAAACGTTATTTCATTTTTAGCATATCCCAACTTTATCTGCTTTTCGTAAGGTCTGGTCTCGTTTAAAATGGTGATGGTGGTGGCCTTAATGGTAGGTAAAACCGGATTTGACTTTGCCTCGCGAAGGTCAATCCTAACCGCACCATTAACTGTTCCCAACCACAACACGTCGTTTTTTGGATCAATCCAGCCTGCTCCTTCTTTTGTTTCTAACTCAGCAAAGCCCTCGGGTTTTCCTATGTTGCGCCAAGTCGAACCCTTTGCGAAAGAAAGGCCTTGATTTGTACCAACCCAAATTGTGCTCCTCGATATTTTTATTAGGTTGATGTAATCACTGGGCAATTCTCCCGGTTTACGGATAAGCTCCATGCCCTTAACCTGATTTCTCCAGAGTGCGCCGTTGGATGTGGACAAAATCAAATCGCCGTTTGGACCGAGCCCGATTTGCTGGAGACTTGGACTTTTTCCCAAATTTCGGGTATCAAACTGGCTCCAACGATCGCTTTTATAAACCCAAACTCCGTTTGCCTTTGCCATTACCCAAATGGTTTGACGTTGAGCATCAATAAGGATTTGAGTAATCTTTCCATTTTGCAGGCTGCGCGGCAGGTTGCTTGCAAGTGGATCTGCATTTCCATCGCTTTTTAAAACAACAAGACCTTCGTTGGTACCCAGCCAAAAACGATTTCGGTTGTCTATGGCCAAGCAGTTGATCAAATCTTGATGCAGGCGCCAATGTTGAATTAATGCACCTGATTTGCCATCGTATACAGCCAATCCACTTTGAAAGAACCCGGCCACCACATTGCCATTCGTGGTAAGCGCCAGGGCTGTAACCTGTGACTTTGGGAAATCTTGAGGCTGCTCGAGTTTCGCAGTAAGTTGATTGGAATTGTCTGAAAACCGAAGAACCCCTTGATTCGTACCAAACCACATACTTTCCTTGTCGTCACCCAGAAGGCAATTAACCACCTCAGTGCCTGGGGTTGAACGCAATGAGAAGTGGGTGACCAATTTGCCCCTGAACGAGCAAATACCTCGATCCAGCATACCCATCCAAAGATTGCCTTCAGCATCTTCGGCAAAATCCCAAATTTTTGAGCCCGGCAGGCCATTGGCCGCATTCATACGGGTAATGCCGCCGGAAGAATCGATGCTGCAAATGCCTTCTCCCCAAAAACTCACCCACAACGTTCCATTTTTATCAAAGAAAAGTTTATTCGCAAAAGAACCCGGCATTCCGTGTTCCTGATCGAGGAAAACAACTTTTCCGGTTTTCATGTTTAAACGACCCACCCCATGGTCTTGTGTGCTCAACCATAGGTTTCCTTTAGGGTCGGGAGCAAGGCCGGTATAGGTATAAATGGGAAAACCATCGGGTTGGTAAAACTCGATGTCGCCTTTGGGTAAAATTCTTTTTATCCCAACGTCCGTAATCAACCACCACGTTCCCGAAGGGTCAAGCCAGGATTGAATGATGTTTTCTTGAAGACCATTGGAAGAATTCCAATACCTTTTTAACCGAGGGGATGACCTAGTAATGTCAAGCAATATCAAGCCACCTGCTTCGGTGGATATTGCCAATTCTTTGCTTTTGGTTTCAAACAGGTGGTTTATTCTACCCACACCTTTGCTTTCCATAAGGGAAACTGCATAGAAGCGGCTGTTCTGCAGGTATCCAAGTTTGCCGGATTCAAATCCGATCCACAAACGATTCTTGCTGTCAAAAAGCAATTGGGTGATGTTGGTTTCCGGCAGTCCATCGCGCGTTGAGATGGTTTTAAAACGGGTTCCATCGAAGGTCGCAATGCCCCCTTCTGTGCCCAACCAAAGCATGCCCTGTTGGTCAACCGCTATGGTACGGACGGTACTCTGAACCAATCCGTCTTGAACAGAAAAATTCCGAAAAAAGTAGGTTTGGCACCTTACGTATGTTGGAAGGAGTGCGAAACCAAGGGCAAACAGAAAGGTGCCCAGGTAGGAAATTATACCCGATGATGATCGCCTTTCCAAGTCCGGATGAGCTTTTTTATTTCTTCCGAGCGCAAATCCTCGCGCTCTGCACGCTCCACCAATTCAACGAACTCATCGTCCGATGCAAAACGCAATGCAATGATTTGAGAGAGGCGCAGTTTCTTTGGAAGCAACTTGCCTTTCAGTACAAAAAACCGGAGGTTCTCCTCAGCGCGTATGGCTCTGTCTTGAACTTTAATGGAAAAAATGCGCGTAAACCAGGCAAGCCATAAAAGGCAAATGGAGTATCCAAACAAAGTGAGCGCTGAAATCCAGTCGCCTTTTATCATGATGACTCGAATCAAATTCGCTATGGTTATCAATAGAATAAGTAGGACGGCGGGTACCCACCCAAAAAAAAAGTCTTTGGGAACTCGTTTGTGGTTGTGATAGTGTTGTTGTTTCATAGTTAATTGGCGCCTCTAAACTAATGTTATGGGAAACAATAGACAAATATCGAAGAACGTTAAAAATTGCCTATAAAACGAATATGAGGTGGCAGCGTTTTCCGAATGGAACTTGAGTTGTGTCAAACACGTAATGCCTAGGAAATCTAAACCAATGTTTTGATTTGCTTAAGATAGGGTTGGCGTAAGGCAAAATCACGATTGACCCAACTCTGCATAGTGCTCTTTAAGGGCCTCTCGCAGTGCCACCACCGCATACCGTTTTCTCGAAATGAGGGTGGCCACTTTTTCTCCGGTCTGTTCGGCAATCCATTTGAATGACCGCCCTTCCAGCTCATGCCAAACAAAAACGTTGCGCTGATCTGTGGGAAGGCTTTCGAGGGTTTGATCGATGGTTTTCCGAATATTTTTTTGGCTTATGGCATCTTCAGCTTGGAGTGCCCCTGCAGGAATCAGCTCCTCGTAACCTCTACCGCTTCCTTCCTCTGAGTCAGATTCGGTCGGAAAAACGTCCTCCAGTAACTGCGTCTTACGCTTACGGAACAAATCGGTGATTTTGTTACGGGCTACTCGAAACAACCACGATGTAATGGAGTTTAGTTCCTCAACCACGTTGGCATGCTCGGAAAGTGAAAAGAACACGTCGTGCAGAATGTCCTCAGCATCGTGCTCAGATGGAACCCTCCTTCGTATAAAATCAAATAACCTGCGCTTTTCTTGTGAATAGGCATCGGATATGATCCGGTGGTGCAAAGGAAGTGCTATGGCTTTAGCATGTGACACGGCATACAGGGTTTTATGCATAGACGGTTTGAATCGGGTAAATGTTTTGTGAAAAAAAGTAAAGATTCAAATCAATGACCTAACAAAGGTCGAAATTTCTGACTTCCCTTTTCAGGCAGGCCCTGGTTTTTCGGCTTTGAAAGCCTCCTTATCCGTCATTTTCGCGTCAAATCACGTGCGCTTGATCCCTAAACTGGAGATAAGTGCCTGATTTTAAGCAAGAAAAAAAAATCCAGAGAGGGTTGCGGTTGTGGTCAGACTCCTTACTTTTGGCCTCACAAAAATAATTGCCCGATCGTCTAACGGCAGGACCTCAGATTTTGGTTCTGATTATGGTGGTTCGAATCCATCTCGGGCAACGCAAAAGCCCCGCCAAGTGCGGGGTTTTTTGGTTTATGAACACGTACCATGTCTACACATTCAATCGATCAAGAAGATTTTGAGGGTCTAATTCCGGAAGAATCGGCAGAAGAGGCTCAACAAAAGCGACTGCAACTGCTCCACAAAGCCCTCTCGTTGGAGGGGTCACCTGTAACCGGGGCGGTTTTGAATGAGTTGCGTTCCCATGCCACAAGCGAAACTTGGCGCCTCGCGCTCGAACGTTGGAGGAGGGAACCCGATCTAGACCTTGAATCGGTTGATGCCATTCTCGATCTTGGACGTTCTTTTCGCTTTGAAGGTGGCTTGACCTGCATTCTTGAGGCAGCCTCAGATCCTGCCCTGAAACCTTTTCAGGTAGAGTTGATCAGCATCATTTGGGAGGCTGGATATGAGGTTGGGGATAAAACTCTTGAGCTTTGCCGTTTGGCCGATGGTGCTTCCGATGAAACATTGGTAGAGTTGATGGCGGTATTGGACAACCTCTCTCCTTTGCCCAGCGAAACGGCTTTGCACCATAGCATTCAATACCTGAATGGAGCGCGGCAAAAGAGTACCCAGGAATCTACCAAGGCCTTGCTGGATTCATTGGCACAAATCCTTCGCCAATATTGAACTTCGAAATAACCCTACATTTGAACCTCCAAAGGATAACATGGAAATTCAGGTCCTGAAATCAAAAATTCACCGCGCAACCATTACGGAGGCCAACATCGATTACATCGGCAGCATCACAATTGATGAAGATTTGATGGACGCCGCCAATTTAATTGAGAATGAGCAGGTACATGTGTTCAACTACTCCAATGGAGTTCGTTTGATTACCTATGTCATCAAAGGAGCAAGGGGTTCGGGCGTGATGTGCATCAACGGTCCAGCCGCACTGCAGATTTCACAAGGCGATCAGGTTATTGTGGTTTCGTATGCGCAAATGGCGTTCGACACTGCAAAGTCCTTTAAACCTTGGGTTATTTTCCCCGTTTCCGGCAATCGACTTCCTGGTTGATCAACGCAATAGTTTCCTCGCTTGCAATTCTTTTATTATTTCAGGGTTATACCAATTAACCCCGGCGCTGTTTAGGTGGTGGCTGTCGTAAAACGACTTTTGGGAATTCAGGGTGTGGTTAAATGCGAAGTTTATGTATGGAACCCCCTCGCGCTGGCACACAGAATCCAATGCAATTCCGCAACGCTCAGAGGGCCTGCGATCTGATTCCAAGGGAAGGGGATGCGTGGTAACCACCACTCGAAATCCATTTTCTTTCAAGCACTTCAACAATTTCGTTAAGTACTCAAGTGATTCCTTTGAGGGTTTGTAGGCTGGAAGCGGTTTTGTTAAGAGGTTGAACATGCTGTCCGGCATCTCTTTCGGATTCTCGCAGTATCCCCCTGGCCTGTAGGACGAATCTCGAAACATAACCGGTCGGGATTTATTCAAAAATCGCAGCATCAATGCGTTGAACAGACGAGCATCGGGTTTTTCCTTGACCAAATCAACCGCCAAACCGTCGTCTTTTACATTCGGAATCAGGAAAAAAGTCGACTCTAGGCTGTTTTCGGCAAGGGTGCCGTAGTAGGTCTCAATCAGCACAAGGGGCTTGTGGGTTAATTTCTGTGCCAAGAACCGAGCAAGTACATAGGAATCTTGGATGGTTTGATTGCTGCTGCCCAGATTGAATGCCTTAACACCCATGTGGCTGAAGATTCGGGAATCGTACCCCCGATAAGCATGCGAGGATCCCAAAAATATTACATCATACGCACTATCTGGCTTAAACTCCGAGAAACGCTGATGTACATCGCCACCTTTCACCACAGATCCGTCTAAAACCGAATACAACAATGGATATTTACCCCACTGAATTTGTAGAAGAAGCCAAAGAGTACACACGTAAAAAATGGCTGCCGTAAGGACCACCAAAAAGAAACGGGACAAAAAGGTTTTCATGGTTAGAATTGAAAGTAGATAAATTGCGTTTCTCCGAAAAAGCCAAATACCAATATCGAAGAAAGCAGGGCGCCATACAAGAGGGTTTGCTGTACCGAGTTCAGCTTTTTCCTTCCTTGAAGATGGTCGTGCACAAACTGTTCACTAAAAAAGAACAAGGCCAAAATCATAACAATTACCAGTGCTTTGATTGCGCCAAAGGCATTGAGTTCATCTCGAAACAATTGTATTTGCAACATGGAGGTAGTGGCAATTTTTTTGATGATGGTAAGGGCATTTGATAGGGTTAATGCGCGAAAGAAAATAAACGCAAAAGCCACCTGAGCGAAGGTTTGCATTCTCAAGATGTTGCGTGCTATTCGTCCATCGCGTTTAACCGGAAGAAGCCTCAAAGCGTGCACTTTGTAGCGATCCCGTATGGCACCAACAATCAAGAAAATGCCATGCAATGCGCCCCAAATCACAAAGTTCCAGCTTGCCCCATGCCACAAGCCGCTGATCATGAATACCAAAAATAGATTGAGGTACCACTTTGAGGTAGAAACCCGATTGCCACCAAGAGGGATATACACATAATCGCGGAACCAGGTGGACAAGGAAATGTGCCATTTGGACCAGAAAGTGGAGATGCTGCCCGCATTAAATGGCATGTTGAAATTGGTCATGAGGTGAAACCCCATTACCTGAGCCGAACCCAAAGCAATGTCTGAGTACCCAGAAAAGTCGCAGTAAATTTGAAAGCAAAAGCATACAGCGGCCAACAACAACATCCATCCGGAATGATCGTCGGGTGAATCGAAACAAAAGTTCACGATGCGCGCGAGATTGTCTGCAACAACCATTTTTTTAAAGAAGCCCCAAACCATTTTTTTTAGACCCTCTGCCGCCATCTGGTTGTTCCAAAATTTCTGCTCTCTAAATTGATGCAGAACGTTTTGGGGACGCTCAATCGGGCCGGCCACAAGCTGAGGGTAAAACATTACATAAAGCGCATAGCGTCCGAAATGCTTTTCCGGTTCTTGATTTCCCCGATAAACCTCAATGGTATAGCTCATAGCCTGAAAGGTGTGGAACGAGAGCCCAATGGGAAGCAAAATGGATAGAAAGGGAATGGGATTCGAATACCCGCCCAAATTCAAAAGTGCACCGATGTTTTCGTTTATGAAGTTATAATATTTAAATATTGCAAGCACCCCAACATTTGCTACAATACTTACCACCAGAGCCGCTTTTCGTTTTTTGCCTTCGCATTTGTCTATCCACAAACCCGCAAAATAATCTACCACAATGGTGCCTGCTAGAATAACTATGTAAATGGGCACAAAGGCCATGTAGAAATAGCAGCTCGCCAGCAGAAGCCAGGCCCAGCGCCATGCGTGGGGCAACAAAAAATATACCAGTGTTACCAGCGGAAAGAACAGTGTAAAGGAGAGTGAGTTGAACAGCATTTTATGAATGGTTTAATCGCCGAATCGGTAAAGGAAAGAGGCTCTTGTTTGCAATCCACTCATGGCATAGGGACCAATGCCATTCATAGGAAGTTGTAGAATCCATTGCATTGCTAACTTTTCCCAATGATGAATCCAACCTACACGCACGCCAAAGCCGCCTTGGCCGCCGCCTCCCATAGACGCTTCCAATTGGTGCCGCCTAATGGAGTATCCAACTCCTGCCTGAATCCATGGTAAATTTTGATAGCCAATGCGTTGTCGCACCTCTGAAAAAATTCCCCATCTGCCTCCCGCAAGTTTCTTCTCCAGAGAGACCGACCAAAGAAAGGGAAGCATGATGTTATTTTTTGCTTCTCCGTCTGCCTTCGATACCTGCCAAATGGAATCGGTACTCCATTGTGGACGATTGTTGAGTAGGGTAGAAGCATCGAGCGAAAATCCTTTAAACTGAACGGCTGTATCCCAACGCTCACGATTCACCTTTCTCCAATTAACCCAACCTAAATCCTCCCAGTGAACGACTATTTTATAATTCGAAGGAGTTTCCCACTTGAGGTTCCCGGAAAAAGATAATCCGTTGCCGTTTACACCGAAGAACGCTCTATTGCGATCCCTTAGGTACTTCTGCTCTCCGGAGAGAGCAATGCCCAAGCCTGCCGACTGAGCTTCGGTAGTGAACCGAAGTTGTGAAAAGCCTATATCGGAATGGTTCAAACCCTGCACCCAGCCCAAGAAAACTTGCAACCAAAGGCGGTGATTGCGAATGGAGAAGTTTCGAGATGCGCAAATGGACCATGTCCTGTATGCTGTTGTGCGCAGATAAAACCCATCACCATTAACTGTTTTGTCTATAAAATTCTGGTTTCCCAAGAAAATCAACTCGAACAGATCTCTCCGAAAACTTCCGGAGAAGACAGACGCATTTCGAATTTCAAACCCAATTTGCATATTGGCCGCATGCCAAGTAGAATCGAGCCTCCATCCTCCATAAATTTGTTCGCTGCTCTCCAGTGCGAATCTTGCTTTGGGTGACATCTGGGCGAGGGTTCCGGCAAGAAAGGAACTGTCGAGGACACCACGCTGATAAAAGCGGAAGGCTCTGTTGGCGCTAAGCCCCCAGCCTTCTGCGAGAAGATTGGCAGAAATTGCCAGCTGGGTTTTGCAGGTTCGATCGGGCAATATGGGTGGCTGACCGAATCCGAAGGAAGAAACACAGACAGCAGAGAAGGTGCAGAGAAAACAAATCCACTTGGAAATCATACTATTTTGCCTCCAATTCCAATTTAACATCAGCCTGAAGGGATAGGTCAAGGTAGGCTCCTACATCAACCGTTCGGAAAGTGGGTGGTTGGGGAGTATGGAGTATACCCTCTACCGCCAGTTTTTTTCCGGCATAAAACCATTGCAACGTTTGCTCGGTGAGTGGAACACTGATGCGACCTTCGCTCGGATTTATTACACCTTCACCCCCCGCACCATCTCCGGCCGGAATGAGCAGGTTTTGAAACAATGGGCCAAGAGTTGATCCCATATCAGAGAGGGCAATGCCGGTTAGATCCAAAGAAAAAGGAAAGCTGTTTTTATAGGTTAGGTACAGTATTCCTTTTAGCGGTTTGTTGCGGTTGCCCGGTTGAGGAGGATTGATGCTGAGCGTATCCACCACCTTTAGATTTTGAGCCGAAAAACGCAAGGGTAAAATGCCTCTTAAATTTACACGAGGTAAGTTGTTGGTGTGCACAAAGTCTTGGCCATTGGAAACGTTTCCGAGGGGATTTAGCTCAAACGTACTCGCATAACTCAAGCGATCAGGCATGCAATTGATAACCTGAAGGAGATTGCTGTTGACTTGAGTAAAATGAAAACGTTTAAATTTTTGCTCAAAAGGATATTCTTGTGCCCTTGTTATTTGAATGGGTGCATCCACTATAGCATGTTGCAATGCTATCTGTTGACCGCTTTTGGTGTTGCTCGCTTTGAGGTTGGATAGCGTAACCTGAAAATCACTGCCCATTGGGTTGATCAATTCGAGGTAGAGTTGCGCATCGCTCCACTCAATTGATCCGGACTTGATGCCTGTAAACGCTTCAATTGCCGTTTCCTGGGTCTGCACAATGGTGGTTTGCCCAAAGTACCCCTTGGCGTAAAAGGGCACCATATTTTCAAAACTCATCTCAACCACCAGGCTATCTTGGGGAGTAACCAAAACAGGGCTTCCGTTGTTGGTGATGGTGGCCAATAAGTTAGCCCTGAGGGTGTTGCAACCGTTCAGGCCGGGTCCCCTAAGATCCAATTCATATCCTGCAAGGTCAACCGTGCCGCTTATGATGCCCTCTCCATTTACCGTTTGCCCGGGAACAGTGGCAGAAAGTTCAAACCCCGTTCCTCCTCTATTGGCTCCGGGCAATCCATAAACCACATCAATGGAATGGTCAATCTGGTTTCGAATTCGGTACCGGAGGCGGCCTTTATCCAGCACAACCCGTGTCAGCCTGGCATCGCTTTTAAATACGATGTTTTCGCCTTGGTTTACCAGCTGGCTGCCCGGATCAAGTGTAATGGATATAAATGGTATATTATAGTTCTTGGCTATGCTGGTATCCGGAATGCGAATCAGATCTGGAGAGCTGATGGTTTGAAGGGTCTGGTTGAGGGTGATGGCCAGACCACCGTTTCCGCCGCTTGCAATCAAGGTGTCGCCGAAAAGTTTCTGGAGCGTAATGTGCACATTTCCAACAGGCGCAGAAAGACGCGGTTGCCATATCCACGATTCCTCTCGCTTACAACCCATGTGTACGATGGCCACTCCCATAAACGCCAAAAACAATAGCCTCTTAATAGCCATAGTGATCTTTCCAGATGGTACGAAGGTAATGACTTATTTCTTTTTCGCGGGCATTGTCTCCCGGCATATAGAGGGCCTTTCCGGATAACTCGGAAGGGAGAAAATCTTGAAACCCTTCCGGATCATCTGAGGAAAAGTTGTGGCTATATTTATAATCTTTTCCATATCCAAGCTCCTTCATCAATCGGGTTGATGCATTTCTTAAATGAAGGGGCACAGGCAAGTCTCCGGTCTTGTCGATGCACTCAAAAGCAGCTGCAATGGCCATGTAAGAGGCGTTGCTTTTCGGAGAGGTGGCCAAGTATACTGCCGCTTGTGCCAAAATGATGCGGGCCTCTGGCATGCCAATTTCCGATACCGCCTGAAAACAACTTTGGGCTAGCAGAAGGGCGTTCGGATTCGCATTTCCAATGTCCTCGCTGGCCAATATCAACATTCTTCTGGCAATAAAAACAGGATCTTCTCCTCCTTTAAGCATGCGTGCCATCCAGTAAACGGCGGCATTAGGATCGCTGCCTCGCATGGATTTGATGAAGGCAGAAACTTGGTCGAAGTGTTGCTCCCCATTTTTATCATACAAGGCCATATTTGTAGAAACCGAATCCAATACCAGCTGGTTTGTGATGACCACCTCCTGGCCGGGGGTAGAAAGAACCAACAATTCCACTGTATTTAGGAGCTTACGAGCATCACCACCCGATAGACGCAGCAACGCCTCCCATTCTTCAACCCGAACCGTTTTGCTTTTCAGCAAGGCATCGTGGTGCAAGGCATGGTGGGTCAGTTGCTTCAGATCCGCTTGTCCGAGGGCTTCCAGCACATATACCTGGCAGCGGCTTAAAAGCGGCGCAATTACTTCGAAGGAAGGATTTTCGGTGGTTGCACCAATAAGCGTAACCACGCCCTTTTCCACCGCTGCTAATAAAGCATCCTGCTGTGATTTCGAAAATCGATGAATTTCATCAATGAAAAGTATTGGAGATGGTTTCCCAAATAAACCCCCTCTCTGAACCCGGTCAAGCACATCGCGCACATCTTTCACCCCGGCACTTACAGCACTAAGACTGTAAAAATCACGATCCAGCGTTTGGGAAAGAAGGAGGGCAAGAGTTGTTTTGCCCACTCCGGGAGGCCCCCACAGAATGATGGAGGGCATGGCCCTCTGCTCCAACATGTTGCGCAAAGGACCATTGGGACCCAAGAGGTGCTTTTGCCCAACGTAATCGTCCAGCTGTTTTGGTCGGAGCCTTTCAGCAAGGGGTTGGGAGAATGAATTCATGTCGCTCAAAGGTAAACATTACCCCCACCAACAATGGATATTGCCTAAGTTTGCAACGCATGGAGTCAGTGGCAAGTCGATATCGCAAGGTTGCAGAGCATCTTGCAGACGGTGTAACGTTGGTGGCAGTAACCAAAACCCGAAGCGTTGAGGAATTGAAGCATCTGTACGAATGCGGCCACCGAATATTTGGCGAGAACCGAGTTCAGGAGCTGCTGGAGAAGAAGCCTCAGTTGCCGAACGATGTCTCTTGGCACCTCATCGGAACCCTCCAAACCAACAAGGTGAAACAGGTTTTACCGCATGTGGCCCTCATCCATTCGGTAGACCGCCTTCCATTATTGGAGTGCATTAATAAAGAAGCCGGTAAACTCGGCATCAAAGCCCACTTATTGCTGCAGGTGCACATTGCATCTGAGGAAACCAAGCACGGTTTTTCAGAAGAAGAACTACAGGAATTGATTAAGGAACATCTTTCCAACCGCTTTCCAAATGTGGAGGTATTGGGGCTCATGGGCATGGCAACTTTTACCGAAGATCAGCAGCAGGTGCGCAGCGAGTTTAAGACCCTGTTTCAACTTTACAGTCAGGCTCGCTTGCGATACCCAAGCTGGTGTATTCTGAGCATGGGCATGAGCGGCGATTACCAGCTTGCGATGGAAGAAGGAAGCAACATGATTCGAGTGGGTTCTGCATTATTCGGCCCCAGATCGTAATGGGTACTGGAGAAGCAGCCGCCTTGTTAACGGCCCTTTTTTGGGCAATCGGAATTTTTCCGTTCACCCAAGCAGCCAAGCGCATGGGTTCTATGGCAGTGAATAATTTTCGTTTGCTGGTGGCAACGGCCCTCCTTTCGGTTGGTTTGATGATATGGGTTGACGTTCAGCCCCTTGAATGGTTCCGAAAGCCCGGCATGGAGTCGTGGTTTTGGATGAGCCTCTCCGGCTTGGTTGGGTTAACCATTGGTGATTATTTCTCCTTTGCCAGTTTTGCCCTTTTGGGGCCTCGACTATCCAGCGTTTTTTCAACGCTTGCTCCGAGTGCGGCCCTTTTCTTTGCCTGGGCTTTACTGGGCGAAGGGGTGCCGGCTGTGGCCCTGATTGGGATGCTGATTACGCTAATGGGGGTGTGGATGGTGGTGCTCGCTCCGGGCGAAGCTGTACCCGAAAAGCCGGAAGGCAAGTCTCTCGTCCGTGGAATCTGGTATGCCGCTGCAGCAGCGGTTTGCCAAGGAGTAGGTTTGGTGTTCAGCCGAATCGGTTTGAGACCCGGAGATTCAGCAAGCCCGCTCTCCGCTTGGTTCGCGCAACATGCAACCGGGCATGCCACCATTGCACCTTTGCATGCCGCCTGGATGCGCATGTTCAGCGCCACCTTCATGGCTTACCTGTTTGTGGTTGTTTCGGGAAGGCTACGCTCCACCACTCAACCCATTCTCAACAATCAGGGCAAAGGACTGCCCTTTCTCTTCGCCGGCACAGCATTCGGTCCCGTGCTGGGCATGATTACCAGTATGTGGGCCATCTCCCTCATTCCTGCCCCCATTGCACAAACAATTTTCTCCTTGGTTCCTGTATTGGTGATGGTATTGGGGGCTGTTTTTTTTAAGTTGCCGTTGCGTCGAAATTTAATTGCAGGTTGTGTGGTAGCGATTTTTGGGGTTTTGGTGCTCATCTGGAGGCAAGAAATCATAGAATTATACTTATGGATGTTCGCCTGAGTCTGCGTCATGTTTTTCGTGGACACGCAGCCGGTGTTTATGCGCTGGAGGAAGGTTTTGATGATCATGCTTTTTTTTCGGGCAGCTCCGATCGATACGTGGCAGGGTGGAATGTGGCTTCTTTGGATCAATCGGGTTTTACCGCGCTTTTTCCTTCGCCTGTTTATTCCCTGCTTCACCTTCCGGAATCAGGATGTCTTTTGGGCGGCACCGGCATGGGACAAATTCATGTGTTGAACACCCAAGCCCGAGCTGAGGAGCGCGTGATTCAGGCGCATGATGGCAGCGTATTCGCGTTGGCCTTAAACGCGGCTAGGAGCGAGGTTTGGTCGGGTGGAGGAGATGGCTGGGTCAACTGTTTCGACATCCATACTTGGGAGCTCAAGCACCGGTATTTTTTCGGTCAGGCAAAGGTTCGTGGCATTGCTTTGGATCCGGCTTGCCAGAAAATAGCCGTCAGCGTTGGAACCGGATACTGTCATGTGTTGGATGTTGATGGCCACGAATTATGGAGGGTTGAGGCCAACGGGCTTTCCTGCAATGCCGCACTTTGGAGCGATGATGGAGGCATTTTGATTACGGGCGGAAGAGACGCTCGCTTAAGGTGGTTTGAGGTGGGGCGTGAAAAGCCCCTAATCGAACTCGATGCGCACCGCTATGCCGTTTACAGCATGAAACTCCATCCTTCCGGAGAGTGGTTTGCATCATCCAGCAGAGATGCGTCAATAAAATGTTGGAGCATAGCGGATGGGCAATTTTTAGGCAGAGTTACCCGCTTGGAAGGAGGCGGGCATTCCCATTCGGTAAATCACCTCCTTTGGTTGGATGATGCAACCTTGGTGAGTGCCAGCGACGACAGAACCATTATGCTTTGGGATTGCCATTACGGCTGAATATCAGAGAAACAATTAGGTAAGGAAAAACAAACAGAGGCAAGGAGGCTGCTCCTCCCCAAAGCACAAGGCAAAAAGCAATTGCTCCTAGGATATAAGGCAAAGGATGTTGCTTGGGATTCCAGCTTGGGGGTTTCATGGATCCAAAAGGAATCCTTGATACCATCAAAAAAGCCACAAAAATGAGATAGCCCATCAAAAATCGCACATCGCGCACTACAGGAACCAACCAGGGCAACTGGTTTGTAAGGATTACTTGCGACAAGGCCGCCACCATAATGCCCGCTGCCGGGGCGGGAAGCCCCGAAAAGGTTTCGCTCGAAGAATAGGGCATTGCGTTAAATCGGGCAAGGCGCCAGGCTGCCGCCAGAGGGATAACCAAACTGGTGTACATGGCGTAATGCAGCACACCCGTTTGATGGGCATGGTGGAATAGGTCATAGTTGATCAGTTGCAACGCCATTAGGCCGGGTGCGACACCAAACGTAACGGCATCCGCCAAGGCATCGAGCTCAGCGCCCATAGGGCCAGATGTGCCCAAAGCCCGAGCAACCAGGCCGTCCAGAAAATCGAAAATAGAGGCCAGTATAATGAGCCAAAAGGCCAGGTAGAACCCTGTTTCAGTTCTGCCATAGATTTGAGCTATGGCCAAAAAACCACAGGCCAAATTCAGCAGAGTAACAAAATTGGCTAGGTTTCGCCTCATCATAAGTTCCGATTGCGTGAAGTTTTGTTCCAAACATACGGATTTATCAACCAGTTAAGATTTCCCCTAAATGCTCTAAACCTTTCGCTGAATACCTTTGTTTTACTGTTGAATGCCAACAAAAAGCATGTTTGCAACCCATCACCTTGCCCTATGCGTTTTGGCTTGTGTAAAGAAAACAGATACATTCGCAAAGTGGAACCTAATACCTCAACAATGAAAAAACTATTACTCATCCTCGGAGTGCTCATCGGCCCGGCCTTTTCCATGGCACAGAGTCAATTCAATTGCGGCTTTGAGGAAGCGCGCAGGCAGGCAATTGCCAAAGATCCCTCCATTCTCGAGCGGGAGCGCGAGTTCCGGGAAAACCTGATTCGGGCTACGCTTGAAGAGCAGACGCAGGGCGTTTACAAAAACAATCAACGCATCATCGTTCCAATCGTATTCCACATCATCCACAACAATGGAGTGGAAAACATTGCCGACAAACAGGTTTACGACCAAATGCGCATCCTCAATGAGGATTTCAACAAACTGAATGCAGACACGGCTTTGGTGATTCCACCTTACCGCCCCATTATTGCCAAATGCGGATTTGAGTTTCGCTTGGCAACCCGTGATGAGGCCGGTCGCTGTACCAACGGCATAGACCGAATCCGTTCCCAAAAAACGTACAACGGAAACGACCGTTCCAAACTCAATTCATGGTTTGCCAATCGCTACTTGAACGTTTGGGTAGTGAATACCATTGGCGCCCAAGGCGTTGCCGGCTATGCTTACCAGCCTCCAACCGTTGGTTCTACCTTGTTCTTCGTTGATGGAATCATCATCCTTCACGATTACATAGGTTCCATTGGTACCTCCAACCCCAATAGTTCTAGGGCATTAACCCACGAGATTGGCCACTACTTAGGATTGGCTCACCCTTGGGGCAACACCAACGAGCCCGGAGTTGCCTGCGGCGACGATGGCGTTGAAGATACCCCTGTTACCAAAGGGTTCACCTCTTGCAGCAACCGTTTCGTGTATGGTTGCTCCATAACCCAGTTCACCACTTTGGGCGCTATTTACCGTTTTGATTCCGTTACCACCGCTTCTGGAACAACCGAACCTCCATACAATCCAAATAATGCCGGCGGACTGTTTGACCCTGCTCGCGCAAAGGCGGTGGGTGTTGGCGGCAACTCCACTGTAGCCGGTGCATTTGCCTTCTCAGGCTGGGGCACCGGAGGCGAAACGGCCTCTGGCGATACCACCTTCGCGAATTTGAGCGGAACGCAGGATCCTTCCAAATACTACGAGGTTAAGTTCACCCCTTTGAACCGCACCATCATGAAGATGAATCAAATGACCTTCATGGCGGCCCGAACCAACGATGGCCCAAGAACCTTTGCCGTTCGCAGCAGCCTGGATAACTACCAGACCAACCTCAACATCATAAAAACGTCCTTACGTATGAGCCGTCGGGGTGGTAATGTTGCTTTCTACCGCCGCGATACTGCCTCTACCGCCTTCATTGATACTGTAATCTTCAATTTGGGAACCGGTCTTCAGCAATTGTACTTCCCCAGCAGCGTAACGTTCCGCATATATGCATGGAACAGCGAAAGCGATGCAGGCGTGTTCGGTATCGACCGACTCTCCATCAACAGCGGTGATTTTGGCGTGATTGAGAACGTAGAGAACTTCATGGATTATGCCTATTGCAGCAAGTTTTTCACCAACGGCCAAAAACTGCTCATGACCACGGCTCTGAACAGTGCAACTGCACAGCGAAACAACCTTTGGACTGCAGCCAACCTAGACAGTACCGGAACCGCCGATCCATATGTTGTAGGTGGAACCGTTTGTAGCCTCAAGCCTGAGTTTTTTGCCAACCAAGATTTCTCTTGCAGCGGCATCAACGATCAGGTGAAGTTTGTTGACAATACCAGCAACGGACGAGTTGTTTCTCGTCAATGGACCTTTCCCGACGGAACACCTTCCTCTACGACCGATTCGGTTAAGACTGTGGTGTTCTCTACACCTGGATACAAGAATGTTACGCTTACCGTTACCAACGCCAACGGAGCACAGTTCACCGTGACCAAACCATTCTTTGTTTCTTACCCCGATGCGGCCTACACCGTTCCGTACACAGAGAGTTTTGAGAACAATCAGTTTAACGACTGGTTAAACTCCAATTTCTTAAATGAAGGCGCAATGTGGTCTGTTACCAACAATGTGGCATCAACCGGTAATCGTGCCATCAAGCTCACCAACTACGGTGTTGGTTTGGATCGTGATTTTGTTGTGTCTCCGAGCATTCACTTCCCCAGCTTTACCAGTTCGCACCAGCTTACCTTTAAATATGCCGCAGCTACCACTACCACCCAAGCAGCTGATTTAAGCGACTCGTTGCGGGTTTATTTCTCCACCGATTGTGGAAACACTTGGATAAACAACGGTGCAACCTCAACCATGAATCTCACTGGGTCTACTTTGTTCTCAGGGGGCTCTTGGAACAATCCCTTCACCCCTAGTCCATCCAACTGGCGTACAGCAACCTTCACCTTGCCCAACTCGGTTACCGGTAAAAATGTTCGTTTGCGTTTCCGTTATTCTGGAGGCGATTATTCAAACAACGTATACATAGACGACATCAACATTTCCTCAACGACCGGAATGGAGGATGTTTTGGGTGCAGGCTGGGATGTGTTCCCCAACCCAAGCTCAGAGTCTTTTGTTCTCACCATTCCAACTTTCCAGGCCAACGGAAGCCTCACCATCGTTTCCATCGATGGCAAGATTATTTCTGAGCAAAGCCTTAATGGGATGCAAGGACAGGTAGAATTGAAATGGCCTGCAGGAACGGCTCGCGGTGCTTATTTCCTAAAAGTCTCAACCGCTCAAGGTCAGTTCTTTAAGCGTCTAATGAAAAACTAATTTGTAGAGTACATTTTACAGTAAAGAAGGCCAACAGATTCTGTTGGCCTTCTTTATTTATAAGCAATAGGGAATGATAATTCTCTTATGCTTCAAGAAATGGTGTTAGGGCTTCCATGATCTTGATGGTGGCTCCCTTTGATTCCTCTGCAAAAGCTCTATTTGCGTAACCCATATGAAGTTGTTTTTCCCGGCTGCTTAGGATGGAAAGCCCCATGCGGGCCGCTTCTAAGGGCGACTTGGCCCAAATGGCCCCACCTCTTTCGATCATACTTTTGGCTTCCGGAAAGCGTTCGAATTTTGGGCCAAATACAATGGGTTTGCCATAAACAGCGGCTTCCCAGGTATTGTGAATGCCTTTGCCAAAGCCACCACCGATCCAGCACAGCTGCGCCAATCCGTAAAGAGAAGATAGAATACCCACTCGATCGATCAGAAGCACTCTTCCGGTTTCGCTTGGTAGCAATTGGGAGAGCCTCTGGCAACCGAAGGATTCGCATCGCTTCATCAGTTCTGCAATTCGGCTTTCGGAGGTTTCGTGTGGGGCAATTATGACCTTGACTTTTGAATGCTGCAACAAATATTCAAGGCCTTCTTCATCATCTGGCCACGTGCTTCCTGCAACAACCAATGGTTGATTTTGAGAAAAGGCCCGGATCTCAGTTGGAGGTTCTTTGGTTTCCAAAATCTCCCAAACCCGGTCCACCCTGGGGTCTCCGGTAACCTCAACGTGTGGCATTCCATGTGCCTTCAACAGATTCATGGTTGCAACGTTCTGCACCAGAAAGAGGCGCACTTGATGCCTTAATGCCTTCCGTAACGAATGAGCCAATGGGTGAAAAAGCCAGTGGCTTTTTGGAAAATCGCAGGCAATGAAACAAACAGGTATGGCGTTTTTTTCACATGCCTTTAGATGATAAAACCAGAAATCGTACTTCACAAAAATGGCCAACCTAGGCTTAAGTGTCGTTATCCAATGATTTGCTTGTGCAGGGGTGTCTTCTGGAAGATACGTTACCCAATCTGCATTCGAGAAATCTTTTTTTGCCTTAAACCCGCTGGGAGAGAAGAAGGTGAGTACAATAGGTAGGTCTGCATAATGCTTCCGAATGGATTCCAGCACGGGTCTCCCTTGCTCAAACTCGCCTAAGGAGGCGCAATGAAACCAGATGGGGTTTCGACCAGTCATTTTCAGAAGACTGGGATGATTTTTCCAGTTCTTCCTACCGCCTACAAATGCTCTTGCCTTCTCAGAAAATGGCATAGCCAGCCTTATGCCCAATCTGTATAACCCTACTCCGGCTCGGTAAAGGCTGATCATCAGTACGTATAATAACCAGATGCGTTGCGCGGATATAAGGGAAGCACATACCCCAACCGAATGCCAATCAAACCATCGTTGCGCAAACGCGTATCCGTTTGCCTTGTATCGTAGTTAAAGGAGCGCAAACTCCGCGTGTAACCTCTTTGGTATTCCAATAAAATGTACCCATTCAACACCCTGTTGTTGCCCATAAACCAGAAACCGAAGCACACGCCTGCATAGGGTCCGCCGCTCAATCGGTCGTATCCCTTTTTATAATCTCCGGCTAATTGCGGGCTGCGATTTCCAATGTCTTCGATGCGTATTTTGGTGTGCATCCAACCGCCTTGTAAACCAAACATCCAACCTGTGTTTGGATTGAAACGATGGGAAGGTAGCAGGTAGTTTGCTTGAAGTCCGAAAATCATGCCCCTTTCAAAAAACCGAATGCCGGCTTGTTCACCATTTTGATCGATGATGAAACCATCGGACGTGCTGATTGGCTGAAGAATGGTGTTTTCTTTTACCGTATTTCCAAAAAGGTAGCTCCATTGCGCCTGCAGCATCCATCGGTTCTTGAACTTGTACCCTACGGAGGCCCCGGCTGTTCCGTTGTTGCCAAAGCGGTCGCGCAGATCGTTAAGGGGTACTTGAAACCCACCGTGCAGCGATAAAAAGGTAACCCTAACCGCCGAATCGGCAGGAGAAACCGAACCCCCTCCAAGGCTCCTAACAGGCAGGGACAGCATCAGGAAGGCAAGTGTAAGCTCAAGAAGAAAAGGGCTGCGGACCATTGATTTTGCCTATATTCGCAAATTTCACAAAAAAAATGAACCCGTCTCTGAAACGCATACAAATGGTTGATCTGGGAGCCCAGTATCAACACATAAAATCAGAGGTCGACACGGCTGTTGCCGGGGTAATCGACTCCTGTGCATTTATTAATGGACCCGAGGTAAAAGCTTTTTCTCAGGAGCTGGCCGATTACCTTAAGGTTAAGCATGTAATTCCTTGTGCAAACGGAACAGATGCTCTTCAAATTGCCATGATGGCCCTCGACCTGAAGCCAGGCGACGAAGTTATCACAGCCAATTTTACCTACGTTGCCACGGCCGAGGTAATCAAACTGTTGGGCCTAACCGCTGTTTTGGTAGAGGTGAACCCCGATACCTTTACCATTGATCCTGAGGCGATTAAGAAAGCCATTACACCTAAAACCAAGGCTATTGTTCCGGTTCATTTGTATGGCCAGTGTGCAGACATGGAACCCATTTTGGCTATTGCAGCTGAGCATGGTTTGTATGTGATTGAAGATACGGCTCAGGCAATTGGTTCAACCTACCGTTTTTCGGACGGAAGATCTGCAAAGGCGGGAACTTTAGGAACCGTTGGATGTACATCCTTTTTTCCCTCTAAAAATTTGGGTTGTTATGGAGACGGTGGTGCCATGTACACCAACAACGACCATCTCGCTCAGCGCCTTAAGATGATTGCCAACCATGGGCAACGCGTCCAATACATCCACGACGATATTGGCGTTAACTCCCGTTTAGACAGCATCCAGGCTGCCGTTCTGAGGATCAAACTTAGGCACTTAGATTCTTATGCGGCTTCCCGCAATAGGGCTGCTGACTATTACGACCGAGCATTTTCCGGAAACCCGGCATTAAAGGTGCCGGGGCGAGCTCCCTGGTCAGACCATGTGTTCCATCAGTACACCCTCACGCTTCAGGGCGACTTCCGGGATGCGTTTAGGGAGCAACTCCAAGAGAATGGAATTCCTACCATGATTTATTACCCTCTTCCTCTGCACCACCAAAAAGCATACGAGGATGCTCGTTTTCGAGATGAGGATTTCTCTATTACATTATCATTATGCAAAGGGGTTGTTTCTTTGCCCATGCATACTGAATTAGACGATGAAACACTCGCCTATATTTCTGATTTTGTCAACGCCATTTCCCGAAAACTTTTTGCATTATGAAAATCGCTGTTGTTGGAACCGGTTATGTGGGGCTTGTTACCGGAACTTGTTTGGCTGAAACCGGAAATCATGTGGTTTGCGTTGACATAAATCAGGAAAAAGTGGCTAAAATGCAGGCTGGCATTGTTCCCATTTATGAGCCTCACCTAGACACCCTGTTCCACCGCAACATAAAAGACGGGCGTTTGACCTTTACCACTCATTTAGCCGATGCTATAAAAAGTGCAGCTATTATTTTTCTTGCATTGCCTACTCCACCCGGCGAAGATGGAAGTGCAGATTTGCGCTACATTCTTGGTGTGGCTGCCGATTTGGGCCACTTGTTGGAGGATTACAAAGTAGTTGTAGACAAAAGCACCGTACCGGTGGGTACTGCGGAAAAGGTTAGACAAGAGATTGCCAAGCATTACAAAGGAGAGTTCGACGTAGTTTCCAACCCTGAGTTTTTGCGCGAGGGTTTTGCTGTAGATGACTTTATGAAGCCCGATCGAGTGGTGATTGGAACCAGCAGCCCCAGAGCCAGAAAGGCTATGGAGGAATTGTATAAGCCCTATGTGCGGCAGGGCAATCCAATTCTATTTATGGATGAGAAATCAGCCGAGCTGACGAAATATGCTGCCAATGCATTTTTAGCAACCAAGATTACCTTCATGAATGAGGTAGCCAATTTGTGCGAGTTGCTTGGAGCCGATGTAGATGCCGTTCGCATTGGAATCGGCAGCGACGATCGCATCGGAAAACGTTTTTTGTTTCCGGGAATAGGGTACGGTGGAAGTTGCTTTCCTAAGGATGTCCAGGCTTTGGCCAAATCATCAACAGAGGTAGGTTATCGTTTCAACTTGTTGGAGTCGGTCATGAATGTAAACGAGAAGCAGAAAACCATTCTGCTTCCGAAAATCAAATCTTACTTTGGCGGCGACCTCAAGAACCGCACTTTTGCTGTGTGGGGGCTTGCTTTCAAACCCGATACAGATGACATTCGAGAGGCTCCGGCTCTGTACATCATAGAAGCTCTTTTGAAGGAAGGAGCGAAGGTTGTAGCCTACGATCCAGAGGCAATGGCCAATGTGCAAAAGCAGTTGGGTAATTCTATTTCTTTTGCCAAAGACCCATACCAAGCACTCGAGGGTGCAGATGCATTGATTATCGCAACCGAGTGGGGACAATTCCGGACACCCGATTTTGCCCTGATGAGCCAAAATCTGAAACAGAAGGTAGTGTTCGATGGTCGAAACCTTTTTGAAGTTGAGCAGATGCAGCTTATGGGTTACTATTATGCATCCATTGGCAGGAGTTTGGTGGGTTCTTAATGCATTGATAGACTGATTCTTACCCGCTGTAATTCGGCTTTTCTTTCGGCTCCCTGCCGTCTCCTCCAAGAGCAGCATTAATTGCTATCTTTGCGCTTCCAGAAAAAAGCTATGTCTCGTGATCGCGTGCTCATTACCGGTGCTGCCGGGTTTTTAGGTTCTCATCTTTGCGACCGTTTTATCCAAGAAGGGTATCACGTTATCGGTATGGATAATCTGATTACCGGCGATCTAAAAAACATTGAGCATTTGATGCGATTGGAACAGTTCGATTTTTATCATCACGACGTTTCTAAGTTTGTTTTTGTTCCAGGCGATCTCAAGTACATTCTCCATTTTGCCTCTCCGGCCAGCCCAATTGATTATTTAAAAATCCCGATTCAAACCCTCAAGGTTAGTTCTCTTGGAACCCACAATGTTCTTGGTTTGGCTCGGGTAAAAGGCGCGCGGGTTTTGGTTGCTTCCACCTCTGAGGTTTATGGTGACCCAACGGTTCACCCTCAGCCAGAATCCTATTGGGGCAACGTTAATCCGGTTGGCCCCCGCGGTTGCTACGACGAAGCCAAACGATTTATGGAGGCGCTTACCATGGCTTATCATAATGCACACGGATTGGAAACCCGCATCGTACGCATTTTCAATACCTATGGTCCAAGAATGCGTTTGAATGATGGACGTGTGTTGCCCGCTTTCATTGGTCAAGCCTTGCGTGGTGAAGACCTCACCATGTTTGGCGATGGGTCGCAAACGAGGTCTTTCTGTTATGTTGATGATTTGGTTGAAGGCATTTATCGCCTTTTGTTGAGCGATTATGCATATCCGGTAAACATTGGGAATCCGGATGAAATCACCATCAAAGAGTTCGGTGAGGAAATCATTCGTTTAACCGGTACAAGCCAGAAGCTGATTTCCAAGCCATTGCCCGTTGACGATCCAAAGCAGCGCCGCCCAGATATCACCACGGCAAAATCTCTCCTCGGTTGGGAACCCAAAGTTTCGAGAGCTGAGGGTTTGCGCATTACCTACGACTATTTCAGAGGGTTAAGTAAGGAAGAACTCTCCAAAACGGAGCATCGCCAATTCGCATAACCTTCGCACATCGTTCATGATCAAGCATTTCAACATTACCGTTTCAGGAAAGGTTCAAGGGGTTCTGTTTCGCAAACATTGTCTGGAAAAGGCTGCGCAACTCCGTTTGACAGGATTTGTCCAAAATCTTCCCAACGGTTCCGTTTGGATTGAAGCAGAGGGCCCTGTTCAGGCATTAAATCAATTGGTTATCTGGTGTCAGGATGGCTCACCGCGTGCCGAAGTAATGTCGGTGAAGTATGCCATTGGTGAGATTCAGGGTTATACCGATTTTGAAGTAAAGTGATTATGGAAAAGGAATATTTTGCACATCCAACAGCGGTTATCGACGAGGGCTGTGTTATTGGTAAAGGAGCTAAAATATGGCATTTCAGCCACATAATGCCCGATTGTACCATAGGCGAAAAATGCAACATAGGCCAAAATGTGGTGGTGTCACCCGGGGTAACCCTTGGGAAAAACGTTAAAGTACAGAACAACGTTTCCATTTACACAGGTGTGGTGTGCGAAGATGACGTTTTCTTGGGGCCCTCCATGGTATTTACCAATGTTATAAATCCCCGCAGTGCAGTGAATCGTAGAGAACAGTATGCTCCAACCCGGGTTGGCCGAGGTGCAAGCATTGGTGCCAATGCAACCATTGTTTGTGGGCATGATATTGGCCCCTTCGCTTTTATTGGAGCGGGTTCTGTGGTTACCAAGCATGTGCCTGCCTACTCCCTTTGGGTAGGTAATCCGGCACGTCAAATGGGTTGGATGAGTGAATTTGGTCATCGTTTGCAATTCGATGAGCACGGCAAAGCAGTGTGTCCGGAAAGCGGACAGGTCTATTCTTTGCGCGATGGCGTTGTTACACGTGTTTCTTGATTTCGCTTTATGAGGAAGATAAAATTCGCCGTAGTTGGTCAGGGGCATATTGGCCGTCGACATGCTGAAATGATCCGCCGCAGCGTGGCTTGTGAGCTGGTGGCAACGTGTGACGTGTTGCCTTCGAAAGACCTGGGTATAGAAGCACCCGAGGAGCCTTTCTTTCGTGATTTTTCCGACCTGCTTGCTCAGCATCCAGAGGTGGAGGTTGTGAACATTTGCACGCCTAACGGACTTCATGCACAACACAGCTTGATGGCACTTGAGGCAGGGAAGCACATTGTGTGCGAAAAGCCTATGGCGCTGAGCAAAAAGGACTGTGAGTCGGTTATCTACAAGGCGCTACAGATGCACAAGCAGGTGTTTTGTGTGATGCAGAATCGCTACAGTCCACCCTCCATTTGGCTGAAGGAGTTGATTACCAACCAAACCCTCGGTGAGGTGTTTATGGTACAACTAAATTGTTATTGGAATCGCGATGACCGTTACTACAAATCTGGAGGATGGAAAGGTACCAATGCACTAGATGGCGGTACACTTTTTACACAGTTTTCTCATTTCATCGACATCATGTACTGGCTTTTTGGTGACATCACCGATATACAAGCCAAGTTCCGTGACTTTAATCACGCCCATTCTACAGAGTTTGAGGATAGTGGTTTTGTGAACTTCAACTTTGTAAACGGTGGTATGGGTTCTCTTAACTATTCTACCTCCGTTTGGGACAGCAACCTAGAGAGCAGTCTAACCATTGTGGGCAGCAAGGGAAGTGTTAAGGTAGGCGGTCAATACATGGACAAGGTGGAACATTGCCACATTAAAGATTATGTTCTTCCGGAGCTTGCTCCCACCAGCCCCGCCAACGATTACGGCCATTACAAAGGTTCGGCCAACAATCACCACTTTATCATTGAAAACGTTGTGAATACCCTGCAAGGCAAGACAACCATCACCACCAATGCCCTTGAAGGCTTAAAAGTGGTAGACATCATTGAGCGTATCTACGCACAGCGTTTTTAACTACCATGTTGCCAATTCTTTTATTTTTGCACCTACCCATCTCACACGGTGTTTAATCGACACTGATATTTGACGTTGCTATGCACAAAGAACTCCTCAACAAAGAAGCCAAGCTTGCAGTTATTGGCCTAGGATATGTTGGATTGCCTATTGCACTTGCCTTTGCCCGCAAGATCTCGGTGATTGGCTTTGACATCAATCAATCTAGGGTTGATATGATGCGCCAGCGCATCGACCCTTCCCAAGAACTTCCTTCCGAGGCTTTTGAAGGAGCAGAAATAACCTTCACGGCCGACCTGAATGAACTTCGTGAAGCTCGCTTCTTCATTGTTGCAGTACCAACGCCAATTGATGAGCATAATCTCCCGGATTTAAAGCCCCTAATCAGTGCATCCAAAACCGTTGGTAAGGTTTTGAAGAAAGGCGATTATGTCGTGTTTGAATCTACGGTCTATCCGGGGTGTACAGAAGAAGATTGCATCCCCGTTCTGGAAGAAGTATCGGGGTTGAAATTCATCCAGGATTTTAAGGTCGGTTACTCACCTGAGCGCATAAACCCGGGTGATAAGGAGCACACCATTACCAAAATTCTAAAGGTGGTTTCGGGTTGCGATGCCGAGTCTTTGGAAGAAATCGCAAAGGCTTATGAAATCATTGTAGAACCGGGCGTGCACAAGGCTTCTTCCATAAAGGTGGCCGAGGCAGCAAAAATCATTGAGAACACCCAGCGCGATGTTAACATTGCTCTGATGAATGAGCTTTCCATCATTTTCAACAAGATGGGCATCAACACCTATGAGGTGCTTGAGGCTGCCGGAACAAAGTGGAATTTTTTGAAGTTTTTCCCCGGCTTGGTTGGTGGACATTGCATTGGAGTAGACCCATATTACCTTACGCACAAAGCTGAATCGGTTGGCTATCACGCAAAAATCATCAATTCAGGTCGCTATGTAAACGACTCTATGGGTTTTTACATATCCAAGCAAACCGTAAAGAAAATCATAGCTGCTAAGAAAGATTTAAATAAGTCTACCGTTTTAATTATGGGAGCAACCTTTAAGGAGGATGTCAGCGACATTAGAAACTCCAAGGTTGCCGATGTGGTGAAAGAATTCAAATCCTATGGCGTAAATGTTGAGGTGGTTGATCCACATGCCGATTCTGAGGAGCTCATGCATGAATACGGATTTGGACTGGTTTCTGAGGCCGGTAAAGGATACGATGCTGTTGTAGTAGCAGTAAACCATGAAGCGTACAAAGGATTGGATGAATCCTATTTTTCATCCATTATGTCCAACGGTGCTATTTTGGTTGACATCAAAGGCTTATATAGAGGCAAGATTAAGAATCTTACCTATTGGAGCCTTTAAATATTCCGGTATTGTGCAATTTGTCAATTGTTTTTCTCTGGGTTTCCGGATAATACATTTGCAATTATGATTCTGGTAACAGGCGGCACTGGCTACATTGGCTCTCATACAGCGGTGGAGTTATTGCACGCAGGTTACAACGTTGTTTTACTCGACAACCTAAGCAATTCTAATGCCGATGTTGCCGACCGGATCTCAACGATTACGGGCAAAAAGGCAACGCTCCATGTTGGAGATGTTAGTCTTCCCGAAACGTTTCAAGAGATTGAGCATCTCTACGGCATACCCGATGCGGTAATCCATTTTGCCGCATTTAAAGCGGTTGGAGAGTCTGTAGATCAACCGTTGCGGTATTTTCGAAACAACATTGATGGATTGATTACGCCCCTTGAGAAGATGCTTTCATGGCCTTCGTGTAAGGGAATTGTATTTTCTTCCTCTTGTACGGTTTATGGGTCGCCGGATCATTTACCTGTATCAGAGAACAGTCCCATCTTGCCTGCCGCATCACCTTATGGTTATACCAAACAGGTTTGCGAAGGAATGCTTCGTGCAGTTTGCGCAGCATCTTCCCTTCAGGCCATTGCCTTGCGCTATTTTAATCCCATAGGTGCGCATCCCTCAGCCCTAATAGGGGAGTTGCCTCATGGGGTTCCCAGTAATCTCATGCCATTTGTTACTCAAAGTGCAATTGGCAAGCGGGGCCCCTTGCAGGTATTTGGCAACGACTACGACACACCAGATGGTACCTGTATTCGTGACTTCATTCACGTGGTGGATCTTGCAAAAGCTCACGTGGCTGCTGTGAACCGTTTATTGGAGCGTAAGACGTCTTTGGGCTTTGAAGTGTTCAACGTTGGCACCGGAAAAGGATTCTCTGTGATGGAGGTCATACGCACGTTTGAGCGGGTGACCGGGGTTCAGGTTCCTTTCTTTGTTGGGCCGAGGCGACTGGGTGATGTTGGTCAGATATGGGCAAATTCCGCGCAAATAGAAAAGGAATTGGGATGGCGGGCATCCCATAACCTAGAAGAAATGGTTAGGTCTGCTTGGGAATGGGAACAATCGCTCCAAGCGATGTAGTGGAAAAGCAGCCAACGTTTTACCGCCAAGCAATTAAGAAAACATGCCTGCCAAAGGTGGTAAGCCCATTACGAGTCGGTGGTTACCACATTGATGTTGAGGAGGAAATCGTTGAAGATGAACCAATCCTTTTCGGAGCCAGGTTTTCCTTTTGCGCCATACTCAATTCCAAAAAGGGTTCTATCAATGGTAACAGATGCTGTTGCACGGGTTGAGTTTCCGTTTTTCTCAATCCGGGTGGTAAAACTCACTGGATTCGCCTTATCCTTTATCGTCATCATCCCCTTTACTTCATAGGTGTTTTCCTGTGTAGGTATTACCTCTGTGATTCGGAAAGTTGCAGAAGGATACTTTTCCACCTCAAAAAAATCCTGATCCGATATGTGCTTTACAAGCTGTTTGTTGTCGTCCGGCTCGGTTATATCTGTAACCGTTATGCTGCGCATATCGGCCTCAAACATGCCACCCACCAGAACGTCATTCTTAAACTGCAATTCGGCTTTCGCGAGTTTTAGCTTACCGGTATGCGCACCAGAAAGGCTCGTTGCGCTCCAACCAATTTCACTTTTGTTTACATCTACAGGCGGCACAACCACGCGGTATTTGTTGTAGAAATACCAACCTGTTGCTGCTGCCAAAAGGGTTACGAGAGAGAGTGTTAGCTTGTTCATTGTTTTTTTTTCAAAACTCGCTCAATTGCTTTTTCGTGGATGTTAATGATGTGTTAATGCCTTCAAAAAAAACGTTAACTAAAATGAGTTTTAAACTGACGGTTCCAGTCTGGTGGTTTTATAATCTCCTTTAAATAAACGATATCCAAGAAGTTTGCTTTCAATACCACCATTATCGAGATTGAACTTTAGGAATGGCTTAAGGCCAATGTGTTTTGCTGCTTCTGGATTGCCGCTTAAAATCCATGCTTCCCACCCGGTAAACTGGTGCTTGAGATGGGTTCCAAACGACCCATAAAGGGCATTCAAATCGGCTGGTTTTAGGCGCTCTCCATAAGGAGGATTGGTGACAATCCAGCCGGGCTTCTCGGAAGGTGGGGGAGTAGAAGTGGCATCGGCTTTTTTGAGTTTTACCTCTTCGTGGCATCCAATTTCTTCCAGGGTTTCGCGTGCAACATCGAGCGCCGCCTCGGAAATGTCCGATCCGTACAATGGCGCCGGTGGATCCATGATTTTGCCGTTAGCAGCATCTACCACCTCCATCCAATTGCTTTTGTTGTAGAGGGGCCAGCGCTGAAACGCAAAACCAGTTCGGTAATAACCCGCAGGTACTTTTCTGGAAATCAGACTCGCCTCTGCCAACAGGGTTGCGCTTCCGCAAAAGGGGTCGAACAACGGCTTTTCCTGGTCCCAATTGGAAAGCTGAATAAGTCCGGCAGCCAGAACTTCATTCACACTTGCCGAGTAGCCTTTTGTTTTATAACCTCTTTTAAATAGTGGCACGCCACTGGTGTCCAACAGAATGGTTGCTTGTTGCTTGTAAATGTGCACTACAACCCTCAGGAAAGGATCCTCTTTGTTGACGTCTGGGCGCTTTCCGAATTTAAAGCGCATGCGATCGGCAATGGCATCTTTAACTTTCAGGGCAACAAACATAGTGTTGGCAAATTCAGATTGGTTTGCCTGGGCCTCTACTGCAAATGTTTGGGTGGGTGCCAGCCAATCTTCCCAGGGAAGGTGGTAGGCACCGCGGTAGAGTTGATCCTGGCTTCCTGCCTCATAAGCGCCCACTTTCCAAAGTACTTTCACTGCTAAGCGGCTGCAATAATTGAGGCGCATCATGGCGCTTGCGTCTCCCGAGCATGAAACAGCTCGGTTGGCAATTACTACTTCATCCAAGCCCAACTCCTGGCACTCAATGGCCAACAGTTCCTCGAAACCCTGAAACGTCTTTATCACAAATTCCATTTTTTCCATGGGCGATTTTTTTTCAGCTCAAAGGTGGGGTTTTGCCGCCACTCCCATCTGTTTGAGGCTTATTTTGTTTCTTCGCAGAACCAAAAAAAAACAAGAGAATGGAATACAGGAGGATGGGCAAAACCGGTTTGCAACTGAGCGAACTCTCATTTGGCAGTTGGGTTACGTTTGGCCACCAGATTGGTGATGACGTTGCAGAGACCTGCATGAAGCTGGCATACGATCAGGGTGTAAATTTTTTCGATAATGCGGAAGCATATGCCAGCGGAAAGTCTGAGGAGGTGATGGGGAAGATTTTAAAAAAGATGGGCTGGGACCGAAGCACCTATGTTATTTCCACGAAAGTTTTCTGGGGCGGAAAGTTGCCGAACCAGATCGGACTCAGTCGAAAGCACATCTTGGAGGCCATAGATCGTTCGTTAAAGCGCCTTCAGCTCGATTATGTTGATCTTTTTTTCTGCCACAGACCCGACCGAAACACTCCCATAGAGGAGACGGTTAGGGCCATGGACCACCTGGTTCGTCAAGGCAAAATTCTGTATTGGGGCACATCGGAGTGGAGTGCACTCGAGATTATGGAGGCCCACTCCGTGGCGCGTTCAGAGCGGCTTACGCCTCCATCTATGGAACAGCCCCAATACAATTTGTTTCACCGGCAACGTGTTGAAGTTGAGTATCAGAGGCTGTACGAAGGTCCGGGTTTGGGCACCACCATCTGGAGTCCTCTTGCCTCAGGCTTGCTCTCTCCAAAATACCTGAGCGGGGTTGCCCCGGCAGATACCAGAACCGCCCTTCCCAATATGGCCTGGCTCAAAGAAAAGTTCGAATCCGAGGAAGGCAAGAAAAATTTAGAGAAGGTCGTAAAGTTGAATCAAATGGCGCTTGACTTAGGTATTACTCTTCCCCAGTTGGCCATAGCCTGGTGCCTGCTCAATCAGCGGGTGAGCACAGTTATGCTGGGTGCATCCAAGGTGGAACAGCTTAAAGAAACCCTCCAAGCCGCCCAATCTTGCACCAAATTTACGCCCGACGTGGTGGAACAGATTGAACTCATCGTTCAAAACAAGCCCTTGGTTTCGCAGTTTTAACGTTCTGTCAAATTTTCACAGGTGTCGGTTGAAAAGTGCCCTTATCCCAGTAGAATTTCCTATTTTCGTCCGATTGACACTTACCCACGGTTGACCCTTATGTTCAGGCGAGTATTCACCCTGCTTTTGCTTCTTCTTCCCGCTCTGGGCTTTGCTCAGCAGTGGAAGAAACAGCGCAAGGAAATTGTCGTGGGAATTGGGGCTTCTAATTTCCTCGGAGATTTGGGAGGAGCCGATCAAATCGGAACGTACTTCTACAACGACATCGAGTTATCTCAAACCAGCTTTCAAATCAACGCGGGTTACCGGTATCGATTTACGCCCAATCTTTCGGCTAAAGGTGGATTCTATTTTGGCCAGATTTCGGGTTCTGATCTTTTGACCAAAGAGCCCTCTCGAAACAACCGAAAACTTGAGTTCAAATCCAATATTTTCGAGGTGTCCGGTCAGTTTGAATACGCGCTCATCGAAGAACACATCAAAGGCCGTTACATCCGAGGCAAAACGCGTTTCCCGGTGAACATTTACCTGTTCGCCGGCTTAGGGTTTACGTATTTCAACCCGAAAAGCCGAATCAACTTCGAAGGACCATGGATTGCTCTCCAACCCCTAGGAACAGAGGGCCAAGGGTTACCGGGGCAAAAGTCAAGATACAGCCGTGTTACGGTTGTCATCCCGGTTGGAATCGGGTTCAAGTATCCCATTACCAATCAGTGGCACGTTGGGTTGGAATATTCCATGCGGAAAACTTTTTCGGATTACATGGATGATGTTTCGGGTGACTATTTCGATCGCAACGCCATTGGGGCACAATATGGCCCTAATGCCCGATACTTTGCCGATCCTGCATCGTATTCATATCCCAATCTGCCAACCAACCCCAACGGATGGACAGCGCCGGGCCAGAAAAGAGGAAACTCCTCAAAAGACGATAGTTATATTTTTGTTTCGGCCACCGTCTCCTACAAGCTCATCCGCGGAACTACGCGTTCTCGTGTGAAATTCTAAATCAGGATTTATTCTGCTTATTTCTCCAGGTTTCGACCAGTTTTTCAACTTGTTTTATCATCGATTGCTTATCATCGTTGTAGATGATCCAAGTGCAAAGCGCCAGTTTTTTTTCTTCTGACCATTGGCTGTTGATCCGCTGTTGGATTTCGACATCGCTTGAGGAATCGCGCATTTTTAACCGCTCGATTCGAAGATCCAGAGGTGCGGAGATGCCTACCACGCCGGCGAGATCCCGATCTGTTCCGGATTCAAACAAAATGGCTGCTTCCCTCACCACAAAAGGGGCATTCTGTTGTTTTTTCCAATCTTCAAATGCCTGTGCAACTTGAGGGTGAATGAGGTGGTTGAGCCAAGCCCTTTCTTCCGGGTCTTGAAAAACTCGTTCGGCAATGAGCTTGCGGTTGGGTTGGCTTCCGGCAGGCCAAAATGCTTCACCCCAACGCCCTGTTATCAAAGGTTTGTTTTTTTGGTTTTCCAAGCAGATGCGTGCATGACGATCTGCATTGAAAACGGGCACCCCCATGGTTTCCATGATTTTGGCAACGGTGGTTTTTCCGGTGCCAATACCGCCTGTGAGTCCATAAGATGTCACGGGTTATTTTTTTTAAGGATGTATTCCACCCGCGAAATGCTCAGTCTTGGGTTTCGAACTTCAGGGGGCCAACGGGTGAGACGAATGGCCAGTCGGGCGTTTTCAGAAGCCGATTCAATAGAGGTTGCATTTGCCTCAATTTGAAACTGCAATGGGCTGAGTTTACGGTAGCTTTCCAACCCCACCAAAAAGGTAACCTTCACTTTATCAGGAAATGGTTTTAAGGAATAACCGGGGTTTAAATTCACCACACGGATGGGAACCAACATTTCGCCCTCGGTAAATTTCTCAACCGAAATGCTGTATCGTACCAACTTCACGGGAAGATCAATCTGAGGGCGATTTTTCGGCAGACGAACCCTTATTTGGCCGCCTCTAGAACGAGAAAGCTCGCCAAGATCCAAAGGTTCGGTTTCTATGCTGTCTGTTTGCTGAAGTACACCTGCGGGTCCTCTAATCAGCAGTTGATTGGGCACGAGTGAAAGAGGTGCATGCAGTTGATGCTGCCGAGCCAATCGATAGCGAATACTGGGCACGACCCTAACCACCTTCGAGGCCTTGGGATCGAAGGATACAAAAACCTGTTCGGGAAAAACTTTTGTTGCCCTCACGGATAGTGGACTCAGCTGCTCGTTTAAGTTGGAAATCTGCTGATTCAAAGGCAGTAAGTACTCATCTTGCAACTTGTTGCCTGCCCTACGAAGGAGGGAAACATCTACTACTACACTTTTGGGACGCTGGTTTACCTGAAGCCACCACAATGCAAACCCTGCTCCGGTTAACTCCAAACGTAAGCTGTCCGGCAACTGGTAACCCAGTACTTTGTCGTTTGGTATGTTTACGTACAACGCGCGAACTTTCCGCGTTACCGTGTACTCACGGCTGAAAACAATGAGCAGCCAAAACAGCAATGAGGTAAACAAACAGTATATAAAAATACTGATGCGGGGATTGAGTTTATAACCCCGCCAATACCTTCCACTGCCTGTTTGTGGCGACATGGCGGTAGTTTATTTTGCGCCTTCCTGAGGCAGACCAGCAGTATTGTCCATAGACACTGCCGATTTTTCGAAGCGAAGCTTCACGTTGTGATCAACCTCAACCACAAGGGTGGTATCGGCAACTTCGACAATTTTGCCGTGGATGCCACCAATGGTTACCACCTTGTCGCCTTTTTTCAGGTTTTCGCGAAACGCTTTTTGCTCTTTTGCTTTCTTCATTTGCGGGCGTATCATGAAGAAATAAAACACAACAACAATCAGCAATATGGGAAGAAGTCCAGACAAAGGACTGCTTCCATTGGCTGGGGCAGCAGCAAGAAAAATGAACAGGTTGATCATAATGAAAAGGTTATTCGGTTGGTTTTACGTTTGCTTTGATGGTGAGTACTTTTGTTGCAGGTTCGCAGTTGGTTAGTACCGTAATGGATTTGTTTTGCATTCCACTTTTGCCTCTGCTGTTGAATACAACTTGAATGGAGCCGGTATCGCCCGGGGCAATGGGCTCGGTTGGGAAATTGGGTACAGTGCAGCCGCAACTTCCTCGTGCATCGCCAATGATCAGATCCGATTTTCCGGTGTTGGTGAAGGCAAAGGAAAAGCGCACTTTGTCGCCGCTGTTGATGGTGCCGAAATCGTGAAGGGTATTTTGAAATTTCATGTCAGGCAAATCTCCTTTGGCCTTTCCGTTGGCACTGGCCGGGTTGTTGATGAGGTTCGGGTTCAGCAAACCGTCACGTTTATCCCCGTTGCAGGATGCTAATGCAATCAGCACCAGCAAAGCAGAGAAAATGGTTTTCATGATGGTTGATCTGGGGTTGATGATTTTTATTCGATGAGTCCTCGGCCTACTTTTCGAATGCGGTTCTCTGCTTTCAAGTCGGCAACCAGCTTGTCTAAGATGCCGTTGATGAAGAGTTTGCTTTTCGGCGTGGAGTACTGTTTTGAAATTTCAATGTATTCATTCAAGCTCACTTTGAGCGGGATCTCAGAGAACCAAAGCATTTCAGCAAGGGCCATTTTCATTATGATGATGTCCATCAGGGCAATGCGATCTACCTCCCAATTTTCGGTTTTGGCACCAATGCGGGTCGCGTATTCTTCCGAGTTTAGGATGGTTTTTCGAAAGAGATCGGTTATGAATTTGCGATCGTCAAGCTCATCTTTGAAAAGTGGTTGCAAGGCAACGTCGGCGTTTTGCCCGGGTTTTATAGCTTCTATGGTTTTAACCACAGCATGGGTAACCATCTCGTAGTCGTCGTGCCAGTATATGTTGCGCTCCTCAAATTGCGAAACAAGATATTCATTGGATGCAATGTGTTCTAGGAAGAGCTGGTTGATGATGTTTCGATCTGCTTCAAATCCACCATCTTCTTTAAGGTAAGCCGTGTAGACTGGGTCGGCCTGGAGACTGCGCACCATCTTTTTTATCAACTCTTGTTCTCCTCTCCAACTCAAATGGCGATTGTTGGCAAATGAGGCCAGGGGTTTGTGTTGAGTTAGGTGCTGCGCAATGGGGTTTTGTGCCAACTTTTTGTTGGGCTTTAGATCTTCTGCGGTGGGCAGATGCTTGGTCTTGTGGACTTCCTGCTCTTGATCTAGAAAAGCAACTGCCTCTGGAATCAACAGGAGCAGCAGGATGTACAGGTCGTATACTTTTTCAATGCTGGTGTTCAGCTCCTGCTCACCTTTTTGAAGACTATCGTTGCCGCTTTGAAAAAAGGCATACAATGTTTGTAGAACCTTAATGCGGAGGTGACGTCGGTTTAGCATGTAAAGAAACTGCCCAGTATGGGTTGCACTCGGGTTAAGGAGCGGCGGGTTAGAAACTCAGCTTAATGGAACCCATTTGCTGTATGCGCTTTTCGGCTATGGCTTTTGCAGCAGCAATGGTTGGAATGTTTTCGACTTTTGAACGCTTCAGGATGTCGAGGGTGGTGTCGTAAATTTTGGATGCCTGTCCAAGAGCCCGCTCGCGGTTGTAGCCCTCCATCTCGGAATACACATTGATCAGGCCACCTGCATTGATGAGGAAGTCCGGAGCCCAAATGATGCCTTTTTCCACCACCATGTTGCCATGCAGCATTTCATCCTCGAGCTGGTTGTTGGCTGCCCCGGCAATGATGGCGCAGGTTAGCCGGTTTAGGGTATTGGAGTTTACCGTTGCTCCCAGCGCGCAGGGGGCGTAAACATCGAGGGGAAGATCGTATGCCGCATCGCCCTTTACTACTTCAACATTGTATTGGTTAGACACCTCTTTTAGGCGTTCATCGTTGATGTCGTTGATGTAAACTTTAGCGCCTTCCTGCACCAGGTGCTTCACCAGATGCTCACCAACATGTCCTACACCTTGCACCAGTACGCGTTTTCCGGAGAGGCTGTCGCTGCCATAGGCTTCTTTCGCGCTGGCTTTCATGCCCATAAAAACACCGAAAGCTGTAACTGGAGAGGGGTCTCCACCGCCGCCATACGATTCTGGCAATCCGGTTACATGGCGGGTTTCCATGCGCACAAATTCCATGTCCTTGGTACCAATTCCTACATCTTCAGCTGTAATGTATTTGCCCCCGAGGCTGTTTACGAACTTCCCGAAGCGGCGCATAAGGGCTTCGTTTTTGTGCTTCCGGGAATCGCCTATAATTACAGCCTTGCCGCCGCCTAGATTCAAACCCGAAATGGCTGCCTTGTAGGTCATGCCGCGAGACAGGCGCAGCACATCATGCAGGGCTTCTGCCTCGGTGCTGTACATCCACATGCGCGTACCACCCAAAGCCGGGCCCAGCACGGTGTTGTGAACGGCAATAATGGCTCTTAAACCCGTTTCATTGTCGTTGCAAAAAACCACTTGTTCGTGGTTAAAAACCGACATTTGTTCATGGACGCTGAGCGTTAGCTGACCGGCAGCAGGAGTGGCAACGGTTGACATGCGGGAAATACAGTTGGGATGGGCCTAAGCCGCGACAAAAGTAGGGTATTTTCCTAAAGAGCCAAATGTGGCTGAATCCCGCACAGGTTGCGCATTTTGCGTATTTTTGTGGACGGATTCATGCACGCTCTGCTCGTTCTTCGCTCTTACTTTTGGCAACAGCGCCTGAGGCTTCTTCTGGGCTTGGTGTTTGTGGTGCTATCCAACCTCTTCACGATATACCCTGCTGTACTTACCCGAATGGCCCTGGATAAGGTCCTTTCCAAAGCTCCGTTCTCGGTAGACCTTGGATGGGGCATACCGGTATTGCATTTCGATCGGGTAAGTTCCATGGCGTTGTTTTTTTTGCTGTGCTTGGTTACCATCACCTTGGTGCGGGGCATCTGGATGTTTCTCATGAGGCAAACGCTGATCGTGATGTCTCGTGAAATTGAATTTGCCATGAAACGCGATGTGTATGCCCATTTGCAAACCCTCGACATGAGCTATTATCGCCGCAGTCGCCTGGGCGACCTTATGGCACGAATGGCCGAGGACATTGCTCAGGTGCGCATGTTTACCGGCCCCGCCGTTATGTACACCATGAATTTGTTGGTGCTTTTTGGATTTGTGTTGGTTTCCATGTTGCGTGTAAACGTTTGGCTTACTGCATTGGTTTTGGTTCCGCTTCCCTTTTTAAGCTGGGGCGTTTTTCGCATAAGTTCTGTGGTGTACACCAAGAGTCAGTCCCTGCAAAGGGCCCTCAGTAACCTTTCCTCAACGGCTCAGGAAGCCTATGCAGGCATTCGCGTGGTTCAGGGTTTTGGCAGGGAGGGGTTGGTTGCCGGGCGATTTCAGGACGGAACCGATCGGTATTTCCGTCAGGCCCTGGCATTGGGAAAAACCGATGCCTTGTTTCAACCCACCGTTACATTTTTGATTGGGTTGAGTACGGTTTTCACCATTTGGTTGGGGGGCATTCTGGCTTACAAAGGTTTGGTTTCGGTGGGCAACATCGCGGAGTTTGTGTTGTATGTGAACATGCTCATTTGGCCTTTTACCTCCGTGGGTTGGGTTTCTTCATTGGTTCAAAAGGCCGCTGCATCTCAAGCCCGCATACAGGAGCTGATGGAAGCCAAGTCGGGTTTGCAAACGGGAAAGCACGAATTACAACTTAATGCGGATGATCCCTTGGTAACGGCAAAAGAAGTTTCGCTGTATTACCCCGATTCGAATGTATGGGCGTTGAAAGCCATTTCGTTCGAATGGAAGCAGGGGGAGATTTTAGGGGTAACGGGACCAACCGGCAGTGGTAAGTCTTCTCTGATGGCTTTGCTTTGCGGTTGGCTCGATGCCACGGAGGGTACGATTGCAGTGGGGCAGCAGGTGCTCCGCACAATAGAACGGCCGAGCTTTACGCAAATGCTGGCCATTGCCCCACAGGAGGTTTTCCTTTTTTCTGATACCCTCGAGGCCAATGTAAGGTTCGGAAGGCCCGATGCCTCTGCCCATGATCTGGCAGCGGCTTGCGGTGCAGCAGGGTTAAACGCGGTAATTAATGAGCTGCCAAATGGATTGCAAACCCTCATCGGTGAAAGAGGACTCACACTCTCCGGTGGACAAAAACAGAGGCTTGCACTCGCTCGTGCTCTGTTGGCCCAGCGGCCGGTACTTCTGCTCGACGATGGACTTTCTGCCCTTGATACCGATACGGAGGAACAGGTGCTGAGCAACTTGCGTGCTTTCTTAAAAGGCCGCACGGCACTCATCATCTCCCATAGAATGGCCACACTCCACTTGTGCGACCGGGTGCTCGTGCTGGAAGGGGGAAGGTTAACGGAGCAAGGAAAGCCAAGCGAGCTTTCAAAAAGCCATGGATATTTTGCTGCTCTGCACCGGCAGCAGATGGAGTCTCGTGTGAAAGATTGAGCGCAGAATTTGCAGGTATGTTAAGTTTCAGAAATCTCATTCGGGCCTGTCTGTTTTTTCGAAAAGAATGTTGTTAGATTTGTGGTCTAACCCCAACAATCCCGACTGGCCGTATGGACGGAATAGAAAAGGAAAAAGATGAGATTTTCGGAAGAGCCGTCCGCGCCGGCCGAAGGACTTATTTTTTTGATGTGAAATCCACAAAAGGTGGCGATTACTACATCACCGTAACCGAAAGCAAAAAGCGCTTTGTTGAAGACGGCAAGTTCGTTTATGACAAACACAAAATCTTTTTGTACAAAGAGGATTTCGATAAATTCTTGCTGACCCTCAACGAGGCGGTAGATTTTGTGAAGGCTGAGCAGCCTTTCGACCCAGACAGCTTTCGAAAGGATCAGGGGGAGAATGGAGCTCCCGGTTTTTCGGATGTGAACTTTGAGGATCTCGACCGTTAATCGGAGGTTCCTGCGAAAGGCTACAAGCACAGTCCTGTTACTAGCCTTTAACCTTGCCTTTATTCCTAAAGCCTTGGGTGGAATGCCCGATAGAAGGCTCGACTTTTCCATTGGAGGTGGCATGAGCTTTTCGCTGTTGCCCACTATTGCCAGCTATAACGCCACAACATCACAGGCCAGCCGTGGCGGTTTTCAGGGCCAACGCGGCACTCAAGCTGTTTTCCAGACCCTTCCGCAGCCGCTGTTTTTCGCCGAATATAGGGCAACCCGGCTTTTGTCATTTGATCTTGTGTATTCCCAAATGCGTATAAACCGCGCCAATTATGACCTTCAGCGCGGTGTAATGGATTTTAAGGGGCAATATGTGGCGCATTACCCTGGTGTGCGCATGCTCGTTCATTTGCGTCCCTACGCGGCCATCGATCCATACGTGTATGGTAGAGTTGGATATCAGATCCACCAAAATCCTGATTTGATTTCTGAAGTGGGGAGAAGGAATGCCCTCTCAATCAGCCTAAGCAACACGGTCCACGTTCAGGTGGGAGCCGGTTGCCGTTTCTTTTGGCGCTCCTCGTGGGCAATATTTACTGAACTTGGTATAGGTCGACCAAATTATTTCAGCTTGGGTATTTATTATAAGCTATGATAAGCCGGTTGTATATTTTCTTTTTTCTGTTTGTTTTTTCTTCTGCTCATGCCCAGGTAGCGGGGAATAAGCCAGCGTTAAAGCCATTTCCGAGTGAAACCGTTGTTTCGGCCGGCGCAGGATTCAGTCTGTACAATGTTGCTGCACGTTTTCAAAACGCTGCTCCAATGAGGGGGCGCTTTTCTTCCGGCGGTGTTTATGGTGGAATCATAGAAACATTTTTACGCCCCTATTTGAGCGTGGCCATAGGTTACCATCAGCAGACCTTCACCTTTACCAATCAAGGAAATGGCTACCTCCAGATAACCCGTATGAACGCAGGTCCAAGAATAAACTTTAGATTATATAAACGTTCTCGTTTCGACTTTCTTTTGGGCGCCAGGGTAGGGTTTACCTTCTATTCTTATACGGGGGCAAATGTTACGCTCGGGACAGGATTTCAGGAATACATGCGTTTTCAAGAAACCCTCAACCTGCAAGTGCTGAGCGCCATGCGCATCTATCTTACACGTTCCGTAGGGATTGTGCTGGAGAGCGGTATTGGGGTGCCTTACTTTTTGAACGGCGGCATTTGCTACCGATTCGGTTCTTCAGAAGGAGAAACCAACGCGCCGAAAGCCCCCGACTTGCGCAACCGGGGTCCGTTCCTGCAATAGCTTTTGAGTAATGTTCGGCATCCGACTTGTAGTGTAGGCTTGCTTCTTGTCTTTTCGACACTTTGAAGGTTGATTTCCTTTGCCAGCGCTGAGAAAAGAGCCTGGAAAAATTTACCTTTGCGCCACCAAAACAAACCCCCAAATCGCATGCTACCAGTTGCCAAAACGGACTACGAAAAAAAGCTCCACGATTGGATTGAGCTTGAAAAAGCTGCCGTTGAGTTGATCCATGAAATCGGATCCTTGTGGTTCGACAAATCCATTGAATTGATTTTGTTTCGCAACCAATTGGTTGACCGCAGTGCCAGCGAAATCATGAGTCTGCACCACTACGCTGCAAACGTGGTGAAGCAGCCCATCAGCGTTAAGGATACCTTGGCTCTTGCCCGCAGCATCAACCAACTCCAAGGGGTTGTTCCGGCTCGAATTGACATTGGAAAACTGGCTGGTGAGTGGCTAACTGAAAAAAGTGCTTCAGCATCTGTAGATGCTTTCATCGCGCAAAAGTTGGGTGGTTTCATTGGTGTAAAACCCAGCAATCACCCTCAGGACGTGGTGTTGTATGGCTTTGGCCGTATTGGCCGAATTGCAGCAAGAGAATTGATTGTTCAAGCCGGCAAAGGCGAGCAACTGCGCTTGCGTGCCATCGTTACGCGCAGCAACTCCGATGAAGACATCATCAAGCGTGCCGAATTGCTTCGTGTAGATTCTGTGCATGGCCCGTTTCCCGGTCCTGTTATCGAGGATTTGGAAAACAAATGCATTTTTGTCAACGGTCATCAAATTCTCATGCTGGCTGCAAAGAATCCAGAGGACATTGATTACACCCAATACGGCATCGAGAACGCTTTGTTGATTGACAACACTGGCGTTGCCCGAGACAGAGAAGGTTTAAGTCTTCATCTTCAAGCCAAGGGTATAGCTAAAGTGTTGTTAACCGCACCTGGTAAAGGAGACATTCCAAACGTGGTGTATGGTGTAAATCAGGATGCACCGGCACAGGATGAGCGCATCTTCTCGGCTGCTTCTTGCACCACCAATGCCATTGTGCCCGTGTTGAAAGTCATCAGCGAGAAGCTGGGCATAGAGCGCGGTCACATTGAAACCGTTCACTCCTACACCAACGATCAAAACCTGCTCGACAACTACCACAGCAAATACCGCCGCGGTAGGGCAGCAGCCTTGAACCTTGTCATTACAGAAACCGGTGCCGATAAAGCCGTTGCCAAGGTTCTTCCGCACTTGGCGGGTAAGCTCACCGGGAACGCGGTGCGTGTGCCTACCCCCAATGTTTCCTTAGCCATTCTTTCGCTAACGGTAAACCATACCACTTCCAAAGAAGAAGTAAACGAGCTCATGAAGCAAGCTGCTTTGCACGGCGATTTGGTTGAGCAAATTCAATTCTCTTTCAGCAACGAGTTGGTGTCTTCGGATCTGGTGGGCAACCCCTGCTCCTCTATCTTCGACAGCCCGGCCACCATAGTATCCAAAGACGGCAAAAACATTGTGTTGTACGTATGGTACGACAACGAGTATGGCTACACCCGCCAGGTGATTCGGTTCAGCAAAACCATCTGCAAAGTGGGTCGCAAGACGTACTATTAAAAAAGCGCATACCCACAGAAAAAGGCCACCCACTGCGGTGGCTTTTTTTATGTTGTGTTTGGGTTAATTCCCACACACAAGGGCTGCTTGGAAGGGAATCAAAACGCCAACGCGAACCCAAAATTCACATCTTTGCATCCCCATGGATTTCACCTCTGTTTTAGGTCAGTTTCAGCAGCACAGGCACTTTGATTTTCTGCGCGAGACCCTCATATCGGGTCGTGCGCAGCGCTTGGCCTTGAGGGGCTTGCAGGGTTCGGCTCCGGCTTTTTGGGTGGCGGCCTTGTTTCACGACCGCAATGCCAGCGGGCAGGCTCCCACCTTTTGCGTGGTGATGCCCGATCGTGAGGAGGCTGCCTACTTTCTCAACAGTTTAGAGAACCTCCTGGGCTTTCGAAAAGATCAGGAAGACCGTTCTGCGGCCAACAGTCCTTTGTTGTTTTTTCCGCGCTCTGCCCGTGTGCCCTACCACCTTGAAGGGACCGATAATGCAAACGTTTTAGCCCGCGCCGAAGTATTAAACGTACTCGCTCAGCGCCCCGCCGGTAAAGTGGTGGTTACCTATCCCGAGGCTATGGCAGAGAAGGTGATTACCCAGCAGCAACTGCGCAAGCAAACCCTGCATTTGAAACGGGGCGAAAAAGTAAGTCTGGAATTCATCACCGATTTGTTGTATGAGTTTCAGTTCGAACGCGTTGATTTTGTTGCCGAGCCCGGGCAATATGCCGTTCGCGGGGGCATTGTTGACATCTTTTCCTTTGCCCACGAAGAGCCCTTCCGCATCGAGTTTATGGGCGAAGAGGTGGAGTCCATTCGCAGTTTCGAGGTGGCCTCTCAGCTCAGCCAGCACAAGTTTCACGAGGTGGCCATATTGCCAAACGTGCAGAGTCAGGCCATTGTACAGTCGTACGAGGCCATCACCGATTTCTTGCCTGCGCACACAGTTTACTTCTTTTCTTCAACCCGCGACACCCAAGAGCGGCTCTCGCGGAGCATGGAGGAGGTGCATAAACGCTACGCCCAGCTCGACTCTCCGATAAAACATCTCGAGCCGCATATACTTTTTTGGTCGGAGCAGGACTTTCAGGCGCTGCTCGAACAGAAGTTGGTGTTTGAGTTTGGCAATCAAGGGTACTTGCCTGTGCACGAAACCCTTGGCTTTGAAACTCGCCCCCAGCCCAGCTTCAACAAAAACTTCGAGCTGCTGCTGCAGAACCTCCGCGAAAACAAGAGCAACCGCATAAACACCATCTTGCTGGCCGATACCCAGCGCCAGTTTCAGCGTTTGGAAACCATTCTGCACGATCTCATCGGCGAGAAAGGGTTTCACGATTTGGTTTCGGCTTCTTATCTGCTGAGCGTGAGGGAAGGGTTTGTGGATGTGGATCTTGGACTTGCCTTCTATACCGATCACCAGATTTTCGATCGCTATTTGCGTTATAAGCTTCAGGGTAAAGTTCAAAAGAACCGCGAGGCGCTTACCTTAAAAGAGCTTCATGGACTTAATCCAGGTGATTTTGTTTCGCACATCGATCATGGCATTGGCCGGTTTGCCGGGCTGGAGAAATTGGATGTGAACGGCAAAATTCAGGAGGCCATTCGCCTTATTTATAAAGACAACGATATATTGTATGTAAGCATACATTCCCTCCACAAAATCAGCAAATATTCGGGTTCGGAGAGCCATGTTCCGAAACTAAATAAGCTGGGCAGTACTGCTTGGAGCACGCTGAAGCAGAAGACCAAGAAAAGGGTTAAAGAGTTGGCATACGATCTCATTCGGCTCTATGCGCAGCGCAAGGCCAAGCGCGGCCATGCTTTTGCACCAGATGGGTACCTGCAAACCGAGTTGGAGGCATCGTTTCTGTATGAGGATACACCCGACCAAGAGAAAGCCACCCTTGCTGTGAAAAAGGATATGGAGGCCCATTATCCGATGGATCGCCTCATTTGCGGCGATGTGGGGTTTGGGAAAACCGAGGTGGCCATACGTGCCGCATTTAAAGCCGTTTGCGATGGAAAGCAGGCAGCCGTTCTGGTGCCCACCACCATTCTGGCCCTGCAACATCAGAAAACATTTTCAGAGCGATTAAAAGATTTTCCGTGCACCGTTGACTTCATCAACCGGTTTCGAACCGCCAAAGAAATTCGCGAGGTGTTGGAGCGGGTGGCGCAAGGGAAAGTGGACATTCTAATTGGCACGCATCGAATCTTAAGCAAGGATGTGGTGTTTAAAGACCTTGGCTTGCTGGTGATCGATGAGGAGCAGAAATTTGGAGTAGGATCGAAGGATAAGCTAAAAGCAATAAAAGTAAATGTGGATACCTTAACTCTCACCGCCACACCCATACCACGCACCTTGCAGTTTAGCATGATGGGGGCAAGAGATTTGAGCGTGATTGCCACACCTCCCCCCAACCGTTTTCCGGTTCAAACGGAGGTACATGGGTTCAACGAAGACATCATACGCGATGCCATAGCCAGTGAGCTGGATCGGGGCGGGCAGGCATTCTTCATTCACAATCGGGTGCAAAACATACAGGAAGTTGCCGGCATGATAAGTCGTCTTGTACCCGATGCGCGCGTAGCCATTGGACATGGCCAGATGGATGGACCTGATCTTGAAAAGGTTATGGTGGGTTTTATAAGCGGTGCTTATGATGTGCTGGTAGCCACAACCATCATTGAGTCGGGCTTAGACATCAGCAACGCCAATACCATCATCATCAACCAAGCCCAAAACTTTGGATTGTCGGATCTGCATCAGATGCGCGGTAGGGTAGGGCGAAGCAACAAGAAAGCCTTCTGCTATTTGTTGGCTCCACCGCTGAGCACACTCACACAGGAAGCCCGCAAGCGTTTGCGCACCTTAGAAGAGTTTGCCGAGCTGGGCAGCGGATTCAACATCGCCCTGCGCGACCTCGACATACGCGGGGCCGGCAATCTGCTGGGTGGAGAGCAAAGCGGTTTTATAACCGAGATTGGATTCGAGATGTACATGAAGGTGTTGGAGGAAGCCATTTCTGAACTCAAAGAAGAGGACGATGATTTTCGTCACAACGCAGAAGACGCGCTCTCTGTGGACACTAAATTCCGGTCATTGCCCAAGCATCAGTTTGTGCAGGACTGCCAAGTTGATACCGACCTCGAAATTTTGATTCCCGATGCTTACGTGGGGCAAACCGCAGAACGACTTAGTCTGTATCAGCGTTTGGATGACCTTACCAGCGAACAGCAATTGGAGCAGTTTGCTGCCGATCTCATCGATCGTTTTGGTCCTTTGCCGCCAACCGTAGAGGAACTCTTGGCCACCGTCCGTTTGAGGAGGGAAGCTCAGCGCATCGGCTGGGAAAAAGTGGTGTTGAAAGGAGGCAAAATGCTTTCGTATTATGTATCGCGCGCCGATTCACCTTACTTCGAATCGCCGGTTTTTCAGGCGGTCTTGGCGTGTGTAAAGCAACAACCTCATTTGGGCAGGATGAAGGAGACCAATGGTAAGCTGGTGCACGTCTTTGAGCGGGTGAACGATACACGGAGTGCCCTTCACATTGCCGAGGTGTTTACCTCTTTCCTATCTGCGCAATTGCCGGAAGAAGGAACTGCTTAATTGGGCAGATAAATTTCATTGAATTCCTACCTTCGATGCGACGATGACCTCAAGCAATGGTAACTTCATCGCTTTTCAAACCATGATTCTCATGTTTAAACACCGCATTCTACCCTTATTGGCCGGGATTACCGCGGCACTTTTGACGCTTGCCTTGTTGGAGGAATGGATGGCCCATTTCGGCCCTCAGGATTGGCGCGTGGATTCCAGAGATCCTCAAGAAGCTCGGAAACAGTTTCTTGCCTTACCTGATGCGGTCCGGTATTTACAGCTTTTGTTTTATGCTTTTTCTGCTTTTATGGGTGGGTTGGTGGCCACGCGTGTATCGCCTGTGTCAGCCATTAAGCCGGCTTTTATCATTGGCTTGGCGTTGACCATTGCCGGCATCACAAACCCCGATCCCATCTGGTTTAAGGTGGTTTCTTCTTTTATCTATCTGCCTTTTTCGCTCTTGGGTTTTTATACCATTAAACGCACACGTCCTTCTGCATCATGAACTACCGATTGTTGTTGGCCTCAAAATCGCCGCGCCGCCAAGAGCTGATGCGCATTTTGGGCTATCCTTTTGAACTCAGATTAAAAGAGGTGGAAGAAGACTTCCCGGCCCACCTTAAGGGGCATGAGATTCCCCTGTTTTTGGCCGAGCACAAGGCAAGTGCTTTTCTGCCGGATTTGGCACCGGATGAGGTGGTGCTCACAGCCGATACCGTAGTGTGGATCGACGATGCCGTGCTCAACAAGCCCACAGATGCCGAAGATGCAGCCCGCATGCTGCGCAGCCTAAGCGGAAAAACGCATCAGGTGTTTACCGGGGTTGGCCTCACCAGCCACGAAAAATCCATGCGGTTTTACGACCAAACCGATGTTACCTTCCGCTCTCTCTCCGAAGAGGAAATTCAGCATTACATAAAGGTTGCACAACCCTTTGATAAAGCCGGAGCCTACGGGGCTCAAGATTGGATTGGGCTGGTGGGCATTGAACGGCTGGTAGGATCCTACTTCAACGTTATGGGCCTTCCTGTACACCTGGTTTACACGCATCTCAAATCCTTCGGTTTCGGCGTGTAGTTTTTCCATAAACATTGATTTTTTGTTATGACCAACAACATTGAGCAAGTAGCGGAGTTTCACACCCGCTTTCGCATTGCCAACAACGAGGCGCCCACCTTGCTTTCCGAGGAAGAAGCCCTGCTGAGGTTCAACCTGCTGAAAGAAGAAAACGAGGAATACCTCGAAGCTTGCCGAAGCGGAAATATGGTGGAGATTGCCGATGCCCTGGGCGACATACTCTACATAGCCTTCGGAACCATCCTGCGCCACGGGCTTCAGGAGCACATACAGGCTGTATTCGATGAGATTCAACGCAGCAACCTCAGTAAGTTGGGATCGGATGGTCAACCCATTTACCGCGAAGACGGAAAGGTTTTAAAAGGTCCGGATTATACTCCACCCGACATTGCCAGAATTTTAGGAGTTAGCCGTTGACCTTACCCTGATAGGAGCTGGAGAAGAAGAAGTCTAGGCGCAGTCCGGCGCAGGGGAAGGTGGGGTTGTAGGCCGCAAAAATGGAAAAACCCACGCCTAGGTCGTAGGCAATTTTTCGAATGGCCTGCCCTTCTGCATACAATCCAACCGACCGGTAGGGCGTGTTTTTAGACAGCCCCCACGCGTACGAAATGCCGCCTATGTAGGCAATGTTCAGGGCTTTGGTTTCGCGGCGGATGGAGTAGGCCAAGTGCAGATCGTTGAGGAAGTTCTCCGTGTAGTTTCCCCACAAAACAGGGGGAGGCTCGCTGCGCATGTATCCTATTTGGAAGTACTGTTTTCGGATGCCAAAATTATAATTAATGGAAAATGGGATGCTGCGCTTGGTGGGGGCAGAAAAGGTTTGAGCAATGCCGGCTCCAAAACTTACGTAGTTGTTGTAGAGGCGAAAGCGGTCACCCTGAATGTTGCGTTCCAGGTCGCGTTCGCCTTTCTTAGTGGCTTCCGTATTGAGCTGTGCATGGCTTTGCACATGCAAGGCAAGCATCAATCCTGTGCATACCAGCAATTTTCCTGTTGTGCTCATGAATGGGTGCGAATGCGCGGATCGATCCAGGCATAGGCGAGGTCAACCAGCATGTTGATGAGGACAAACAAAACCGAAACGGTGAGTACGGCTCCCATGACCATGGGCAGGTCCACCTGGTCGAGGGCATCTACCAGTTGCCTTCCCATGCCTTTCCAACCGAAGATGTATTCCACAAAAACGGCCCCGGCCAAAAGGCTCGCGAACCATCCGGAAATGGCAGTAAGCACCGGACTGATGGAGTTTCGAAGGGCATGGCGCCAGATCACTTGTGTTGCAGTTAAGCCCTTTGCCCGTGCGGTGCGGATGAAGTCTTGAGACATGGTATTTAACAGGGCATTGCGCATGAGTTGGGTAATAACAGCCAAGGGCCTTATTCCGAGTGTGAAGGCGGGCAAGATTAAGTTGGCCAGTGCCAGGCTGCGGCCTTCACCCATATCGTCCCACACCCATAAGCTTCCGGTTATAGGCAACCCGGTGTAGGGGGCCAATACAAAGGCAAAGATCCAAGCCACGAGTACGGCCACAAAAAACGAGGGTCCTGCCATACCCAGAGCAGATAGGGTAAGCAGGACTTTGTCGGGCCAGCGACCGTGGTAAAGTGCAGCCAATATGCCCATGCCCACACCCACCACGGTTGCCAAAACCATGGCTGCCAAAGCCAGAACGGCTGTTGCAGGCAAGGTTTCGGCCAGAATTTCGGAAACGTTTTTGCCGGTTTGATAAGATCTTCCCAGGTAAGGTGCCTTCAAACACAAGAACCAAGTATTGCTAAATGTTATGCAAAAGCCTCCATTCCGCTCTCTTGATTCATCATAATACAGCACCGCTTCCGGTGCATGGGAATAGATGGAGATGGGAGAGAGGTCGTTTAAATAACGTAGGTATTGTTGCCCCACCGGAAGGTCCAGACCCAGCTCGTGGCGCAGGAGGCGAATGCTGGCTTCATCGCTGCGCTGGCCCAACATCATGCGAGCCGGATCGCCGGGAACCATGTGGAAAAGTGCAAACAAAGTGCTGGCTACTCCCCACAAGACGAGAAAGGCATAGCCTATTTTGCGCAGGGCATGCTTCATGGGCGCGCAGACAGCTTGCCTTGTTCCCGAAGCTCGGCCCAGGTGGGCAGGTCGCGCCAAGCCCACATGGCTTTCACCACGCCTTTTTCTAATAACATCAGGCCCGGATTGGAGCGTATCATGGTTTTAAGGGCTGTTTCATCGCAGAAGTGGTAGGGATACATGGCCTGCACCTCGTGGCGGAAACGGTCCGCTTGCTGCGGAGGAGTAGCGGTTAGACCCATAAACAGTACCTTGTTTTTTTCGGCTTCCAGAGCCAAATCCGAGAGCTGCTTCTGAGGGTCTTTGGAGGCTTGGGTGAGGTCGTAGGCCACCACCAGCAGGGCGTAAGGTGCCTCCAGTACTTGATTGGTGAGGTTTTCTCCTTCGGCAGAGGTGATGCTGAAGTCGTGAATCTTGGGCTTGTCGCCTTCCTGTATGAGTTTGTTCTCGGTCTTCACCCATTTCCAGGTACTGTCTTGCCATGGATAGGTTTTGGTTGTGAAAGGTTTGGTGACCCCATCTTTTTCATAATACAAAATGGTTTCAAACACATCTTGCTTGGCGCCCGGAGGCAGTTGGGTATCGGTCACTAGGTTGGTGCCCACTTTGTATGGACGGAAATCCACAAACGGCAAATGGCGAATGGCGTAGATGTTTACCCAAAAGCTGAAGGCCAACCCCAGGAGCATGGTATAGTCTCCACGCCTACCGGCCAAAAGAGGCTCGATGCGGTTGCGGTTCCAGAAGATGGGAATGATCAGGAGTGTTAACCACACGTCTTTTTGAAAGCTCTGCCAAGGCTTTAGGTGAAGGGCGTCGCCAAAGCAACCGCAATCGGTTACCTTGTTGAAGTAGGCCGAATAGAAGGTTAAGAAGGTGAAGAACACGATCATGAGCAACAGCAACCACGATATGAGGCGCATGCGAATGCCCAATAAGGTGCCCAACCCGCACACGATTTCAACAACGGTTAGCACCACAGAAAGGGAAAGGGAGGCAGGTTTTAGAAATTCCATTCCAAACACGGTAAAATACTCCGATAGTTTATAGGAGAATCCGAGTGGGTCGTTTGCCTTTATCAGACCCGATACAATGAAAAGTGCGCCGACCAAAATGCGGCATACCCAAGTTAATGCGCGTGCTTTCATGCGTGTGTTTGTTCGTTTTCGTTGAGTTTGATTAGGGCAAAGGCCGCGTAGTTGAGCATGTCTTGATAGTTCGCCTCCACCCCTTCCGAGGCCAGGGTTTTCCCTTTATTGTCTTCAATTTGCTTGGTACGCAGCAGTTTCATGAGGATGAGGTCGGTGAGGCTGCTGATGCGCATGTCGCGCCAGGCTTCACCGTAGTCGTGATTTTTGCGCTGCATCAGACGCTGGGCTTCACCCGCATGTTGATCGTATAACCGCATGCTTTCCTCTAGGCTGAGGTCGGCATCCTGCCCGGCTTTCAGTTGCAGCTGTATCAAGGCAATGATGGCATAATTCACTATGCCCTGAAACTCGCCGGCAATGCCTTCATCTACCTGGCGCGTTCCCTTTTCTTGCAGGGTGCGGATGCGCTGGGCCTTGATGAAGATCTGATCGGTTAGGGAGCTGGGGCGAAGAATGCGCCAAGCACTGCCGTAGTCGTGCATTTTCTTGAGAAACAAAGCACGGCACTCGGCAATTACCGAGCCATATTGTTGTAGGGTATTTTCCATGGGCTGAGCAAAAATAAGCCCTTGGTTGATAAACGCGTGCAAAAGAAACCTAAAGGGCGAAAGGGATTATCTTTTGGGGTAGAAAGTGCCTCTTGCTGCGTCTAAGGTGTTGGCCAGGAGACTAACGATGGTCATGGGGCCAACGCCGCCCGGGACAGGGGTAATGCGGCTGCAGATGGGCAATACGGCTTCGTAGTCCACATCGCCGCACAGCTTGTAGCCTTTGGGCAGGGACGCATCGGGTATGCGGTGTATGCCCACGTCGATCACCACCGCGCCTTCGCGCACGTGCTGAGGCCCAATGAAAAGGGGCTTGCCTAAGGCAGCCACTAAGATGTCGGCAGTGCTGCAAAGGGTTTCCAAGTCCTTGGTTTTGCTGTGGCAAAGGGTAACGGTGCAATTGCCCGGGTTGGAGTTACGCGCCAGCAAGATGCTCACCGGCGACCCTACAATGTGGCTTCTGCCCACCACCACAACGTGCTGGCCCTCTGTGGCGATGCCGGAATGCTCCAACATTTTTACGATTCCAAAGGGTGTGGCGGGCAAAAACGCCGGCAGATTCAGAGCCATGCGCCCAATGTTCGATGGGTGAAAGCCATCTACATCTTTGCTGGGTAAAATAGACTCAACTACATGCAGTTCCGAGATGTGACGGGGCAAGGGAAGCTGAACAATAAATCCATCGATCTCCGGATCTTGATTGAGCTTGTTTATTTTCCCCATCAGCTGCTCTTCGGTAATGGTACTTGTGCACCGCACTAAGCTCGAGGTGAAGCCAACGGTCTCGCACATGCGATGTTTGTTGGCAACATAGGTTTCGCTCGCACCATCGTTCCCAATCAGGACCGCACTCAAGTGGGGACGCTTGCCTCCACGATCTACCCACTCTTTGGTTTGCTGGGCAATGTCTTGTATGAGTGCCTCTGATATGGCTTTGCCATCGATGTGTTTGGGATTGCCTGACATCACGTTGTTTTATAATACAATTATCGTTTTTGCATGTTGGGCATGTTCCGCATCATTTTCGCCATTTGCTCACGATCTCCCATCATGCGCATCATCTTGCGCATGTCTTCAAACTGCTTCAACATTTTGTTCACTTCTTGTATGGATTGTCCGCTGCCTTTTGAAATGCGCATCCTCCTGCTTCCATTCAACAACTCGGGTTGTTCTCTTTCTGCCGGTGTCATGCTGAAGATAATGGCCTCTATGCCCTTAAAGGCATCCTCGTTGATGTCGAGATCTTTGGCCATCTTGCCCATTCCCGGAATCATGCCCATAAGATCTTTGATGTTGCCCATCTTTTTGATTTGCTGGAGTTGACCCAGAAAATCATTGAAGTTGAATTGATTCTTGGCAATTTTCTTTTGAAGTTTACGGGCCTCTTCCTCGTTGAACTGCTCGCGCGCCCGCTCCACCAACGATACCACGTCGCCCATGCCCAGAATCCGGTCGGCCATGCGCTCGGGATAGAAGACATCGAGGGCATCCATTTTTTCGCCGGTACCCACAAACTTAATGGGCTTGTCTACCACGGCACGAATGGATAGGGCTGCTCCACCGCGGGTATCGCCGTCGAGTTTGGTGAGCACAACGCCATCAAAATTCAATCGGTCGTTGAAGGCTTTGGCGGTGTTTACTGCGTCCTGCCCGGTCATGGAGTCCACCACAAACAGGGTCTCTGAAGGACGAATGGCCTGCTTTACTCGGGCAATCTCCTGCATCATCTCTTCGTCGATGGCAAGGCGACCGGCCGTATCTACTAAAACAACTTGTATGTTGTTGTTCTTGGCATGTTCAATGGCTCGGGTGGCAATGTCAACGGGATCTTTGGAAGATGTATCGGCAAAGACTTCGATGCCCAGTTGAGCCCCTAGGGTTTGCAATTGGTTGATGGCGGCCGGACGGTACACGTCGCAGGCTACCAGCAAAACCGATTTTCCCTTTTTTGTTTTTATAAGATTGGCGAGTTTGCCGGAAAAGGTAGTTTTTCCCGAGCCTTGCAAGCCGCTCATCAAGACCACAGCGGGTTTTCCGGGCTCGCCTTTTAGGTTGATCTCGGCACTCTGTCCACCCATTAGCGCCGTAAGCTCTTCGTGGGTTATCTTAATCATGAGCTGCCCAGGAGAAATGGCGGTAAGCACCTGCTGTCCGAGGGCCTTAGTTTTTACGGACTCGGTAAATTGCTTGGCAATTTTATAATTAACGTCTGCATCGAGCAAGGCTTTGCGCACCTCTTTTAAGGTCTCGGCAACGTTGATGTCGCTGATTTGGCCTTGCCCTTTCAGCACCTTGAACGCGCGCTCAAATTTTTCGCTTAGATTTTCAAACATGGTATGGAAAATAGGTGTGCAAAGATAGGAAAGTACAGGCCGCAGTTTGGTGTGGATTCACCGCAAAAAAAAAGATGCCCCCCGTTTGGAAGGCATCTTTTAGAGCATGCATTGGGTTGGCTTTACGCGTTGACGGCAACTTGAGGTGCAGCAGCTAAAATCTCTGCGTTGGCGTTGGCCGCGTACTGCTCGAAATTCTTGATGAAAGAAGCCGCCAGGCTCTTGGCTTTTGCATCGTATGCCGCGCCGTCTTCCCAAGTGGCTTTTGGGTTGAGCAACTCGCTGGGCACATCGGGGCAAGTGGTGGGGTAGTGCAGGTTAAACACCGGCAAGACTTCATACTTGGCGTTGTTGAGCGAGCCGTTGAGGGCTGCGGTAATCAGAGCGCGGGTGTAAGACAGCTTAATGCGGCTTCCCACACCAAACGATCCGCCCGACCAACCGGTGTTTACCAACCATACGTTGATGTCGGAACCTTCTAGTTTTTTACCCAAAAGCTCGGCATAGCGCGTTGGATGGAGCGGAAGGAACACTTTTCCGAAGCAAGCTGAAAAGGTTAAGGTGGGTTCTGTTACGCCAATTTCGGTGCCCGCCACCTTTGCCGTGTATCCGCTGATGAAGTGGTACATGGCCTGACCCTTAGTGAGTTTGGAGATGGGTGGCAACACGCCGTTGGCGTCGCAGGTGAGGAAGAAAATATTTTTTGGAGCCGGACCAACCGACGGTTCTACCGCATTGTCGATGTGGTAGATGGGGTAAGCCACTCGGGTGTTTTCCGTTTTGCTGATGTTGTGAAAATCTACTTCTCCGAACTGGTTCTTAAACTCGATGTTTTCGAGCATGGCACCAAAGCGTATGGCGTTGTAGATCTGCGGCTCTTTTTCCTGGGTAAGGTCAACGCACTTAGCGTAGCAACCTCCTTCGAAGTTGAACACGCCGTGGTCGCTCCAGCCGTGCTCATCGTCGCCGATGAGGCCACGGTTGGGATCGGCAGAAAGTGTGGTTTTACCGGTTCCCGACAGACCGAAGAACAGTGCGGTGTCTCCATCTTTGCCCAAATTGGCGGAGCAGTGCATGGAAAGAACGCCATTGCGGTGGGGCAAAAGGTAGTTCAACAAGGAGAAGATTCCTTTTTTGATTTCGCCTGTGTATGCGGTGCCCCCAATGAGGATGCACTTACGGGTTAAATTTAATACGGCAAAGTTATGCTGACGGGTTCCGTCGATGGCGGGGTCGGCTTTGAAGCCCGGTGCGCAGATGATGTGCCAGTCGGGATCGAAACGCATCAGCTCATCCTCAGTTGGGCGAAGGAAAAGGTTGTGGGCAAACAGGTTGCTCCAGGGGAATTCAGTCACCACACGGATGTTTAAGCGGTAGGCCGGATCGGCGCAGGCATAAGCATCGCGCACATACACCTCTTTGCCTGCCAGGTAGGCACACATGCGGTTGTGCAGGATTTCGAAGCGCTGGGCATCAAATGGGATGTTTACATCGCCCCACCAAACGGAATCTTCGGTTTGCGCATCCTTAACGATGAATTTGTCTTTGGGTGAGCGCCCGGTAAATTCGCCCGTGTCAACGGCCAAAGCTCCGGTGTTGCTCAATACCCCTTCCCCCCGTACAATGGTTTCTTCAACCAGCTCGGCCGGACTCAAGTTCCAGTAAGCTGCCTCCACATGGCTTAATCCCAGCTGAGCCAAGGATGCATGCGGTGCTTTGGTGCCATAATCGTTCATGGGCAATGAAAAATGTTTGGTTTAGACCGACAAAAATAGGCTTTTTTTGGGGGGCAGCCTGCCTTGGCTCCTTATCCCAACCCCCTGATTAGCAAAGTCTTGCAATATTAAGTGTAGAATAGACACTTTGGAAATGGATGACGAGGGGGGAATATTTGAGGCGAATGGGAGATACGTGGCGAGGATAAAGCAGTTTAGGACATGCAGGCGTTGTTTGTATTTCTGTTGTTGGTTTTGAATTGGGGTGTTGAGGGCAGTAGGGTAGATGCCGCGTTTTGTATGAAACTGGGCCCAGTTGGAAACAAGATGATCCCTTCTTTTTCATCCGATGGCAAAGTCGAATGCATTCGGCTTTTTTTCGATTAGCCGTGTTCTTTTTAATTTTTATTATAAATTATTAATAATTAAACCTGTTCCTATAACCCATAAGGTGACATTTGTGTTGAATCGTGTTTCCATCCTATTGGTCTCAATGTCTGCAAAGCTCTGAATTGAATAAAATGGAATAGGCTCAATTTAATAGGCCGTAATAGGGTGCGGTATGCACCAACTGAACTTGTTATGTTATTATTATTCCTTTTTTATGAAAATTGAAAAAAAGTTTGTCAATCATACAAGATTTTACAAGAGGCTGTATGAATGGTCTCTGATCGATGCCATCTCTGATTTCAGGTACTGCCCGAAGGCGGTGTTTTTTTACCTTATGTTCTCACACCTGCTGTTCTCGGTAATGCGCACCAGCTCGTGGCCTTGCATCATGGTGGTGATTTCGGCCACGAGGTCTTTTTGTTGGCGGGGATTCAGCTCGTTCAGCAACAGGCAGAAATCTACTTCTCCCTCCCTGCCCCAAGGAACCGACAAAGGATTTAGGTTCAATTTGCGTGTGGTTTGGGCATCGGCCATGAAGCCTTCGAACTGTTTCCGCATCTTGTAATCGATGCCTTCTCCCTTGCTGTAGAACGAAACCACCAACCGAAATGTGGTGTTGGGACCTGCGGGTGCAGGAGGTTGAGATGCCTGAGCCGGCTTTTGGGTACTGCGGCAAGCAAGGGGGGCGACGGCGGCTGAAAGCAGGGTGGCCAAGACAAAGAAGCGCATAGAGAAAGTTTTTGAGCACACGAATGCCAACAAAGAAACAAAAAGCCGCTTATTTTGGTGCCGCAATTTCATGAGCTTAAACAAACTGCAACCGGCAAGAGGAAGGGTGCTGATCAGCGACCCCGCATTGGAAGAATATTATTTCCACCGTGCGGTGGTGCTGCTCACCGAGTTCAACGAGGAGGGCGCCGTTGGCTTTGTGCTCAACAAGCCTATGGAGTTAACCCTGGGTCAGGCGGTTAGCGAACTGAGTTCGGTTGAACTTCCTGTTTTTTTAGGCGGACCGGTGGGCAAAGACAACATGTTTTATTTGCATACACTGGGAGCCTTGCTGCCTGGTAGCTTAGAAATCATTCCCGGGCTGTGGTTTGGGGGTGAGTACCAAGAACTGAGGAGCCTGTTTTTGAAAGGACGAGTTCCCGAGCACGCCATCCGATTTTTTATTGGGTATTCTGGCTGGAGCCCAGGACAATTGGAAGAAGAGTTGGAGGAGAAAGCCTGGATTGTGGCCAAGGCTCGCCCCGAATGGTGCTTTGAGCCTCAGCCCGAGAACCTTTGGAGCAACATTCTTCGGGGCATGGGCAGCGATTATGCCTTGTTGGCCAATTTTCCTGAGGATCCTTCGCTTAACTAAGCCTTCTTGCCCAGGGCGGCTGCAGCACCTTCAACGGATTTCTTAGCGCTGCCCACAAAAATTTGGCCGTTTATCAGCATCGTTGGGCGTTTTAAGAAGGTGTATTCCTCTACTATGAAACGACGGTAATCGGCTTCTTTCAACTCCATTTTATCCAATCCAAGTTGTCGATACTTCATGGCTATCCGGCTGAACAGGGCTTCGTAGGAGCCGGCCAGGTCCTTCATGCGATCGATTTCTGCTTCCGTGATGGGGCTTGATTTTATGTCCCGCAATACAACGTCATTTCCGGGTTTGAGGGTTTCAAGGATGCGTTTGCAGGTGCCGCAGTTGGGCAGGTAAAAGATGGTGTTGTGTTTCATAGCATACCTTAACCTTTCGGCGTAAGGTTTTGTTCTATATTGCCCCTGAAAATTCCAGTCTGTGTCTGCTCAAGAACCCGATGTTGCCCAACTCTCGAAGCCCTGGAGGCTTTGGGTGCCGGTGCTCTTGGGTTTGGTGGTTACGGGCGTATTGATGGCGCGCAGCTTTAAGCCGGGCGCTTTTGATGGGGTAGTGTGGGGTTGGAATACCGTAGCATGGCTGGGTGTAGCCCTTTTGCTGGTGGTGGTGCGCGATGCTGCCTACATGGTGCGCATACGGTTACTTTCGGGCAAATCGCTTTCGTGGCGTCAAAGCTTTAGAGTTATAGCCTTGTGGGAGTTTTGCTCGGCGGTAATGCCGCAAGCATTGGGCGGTGGATTTGCTTTTGCCATGGCCATCATACACAAAGAGGGCGTTCGCTTGGGCAAGAGCATCAGCGTGGTGATGTTCTCTTCTTTTTTAGATGGGTTGTTTTTTGCCGTGGTGGCGCCCCTGGTTTATTTTGCTTTTGGCAAGGATGCCTTGTTTTCCAGTCTCAGCCTTGGACAAGGTGAGACCATGCATTATGGTGCTGCCTTAAATGCGACTTTCTGGACGATTTACAGCGTGGTGTTGGCGTACAAATTGTTGGTGGCCTATGCTTTGTTCATCAATGCCCGTGCGGTGAAAAAGTTTTTGTTGAGTGTATTTGGTTGGAAGCTGCTGCGCAAGTGGCGTCCTCAGGTATTGGAGATCAGCTCCGATATGGTGGTTGCGGCGCACGAGTTGAAATCGAAGCGATTGGGCCACTGGCTTTCGAGCCTGTTCTGGACATTTGTGAGTTGGAGTTCTCGGTACCTTCTCATCAACGCACTTCTTCAAGCCTTCGACACCCATACCTTGCCGCATGCCCTTCTGTATGCTCGACAGGTGGTGATGGGCATCTTGCTGGTGGGCTCGCCGGTGCCGGGCGGAGCGGGCCTTGCGGAATTGATGTTCTCCAACTTTTTGGGGCCTTTCATAAGCAACGCAGCACTCACCGTGGCCCTGGCCATTTTGTGGAGGTTGTTTAGCTACTATCCCTACCTTGTTTTGGGAAGCATTGTGCTGCCCAAGTGGATTCGGCGTGTGCGGTTAGGCTCCTCAAAAAAATGAGGTCACGTTTCAGGGGCTTTCCGTACGTTTGATGGAAATATTTCCAAAATTCTAAGCAATGGAAACCGATGCAATGGCCCTTGGGCGTTTGTTTATGCTGTTGATTTGGCTTGTTTTGTTCGGGCAGTCTGCCGCATCCAAGCTAAGCGATTGGAAAGCAACTCGAGCATGGATTTCCGAATACTTCAGTAAGTCCATTTTGGCTCCATCTGCGGGCATGATGCTGGTGGTGTTAACCGCAGTAGAATGTGCCGCAGCCCTAGCCTCGGGCTTGGGTGTGGCATCCCAGTTTTTGGGTCTGCACATCAGCACATTTCCTGCGCAGGCTCTGTCGCTTTCTGCCCTGTTGAGTATTTTCTTTGGGCAGAGGGTGGTGAAAGATTACGTTGCTGCTGCCAACACCGCCGTTTATTTGGGATTGGGCCTGTTGGGTTGTCTGTTGTATTAGATTTTAGTTGGGGGAAAAGGATTTGAAATCCGGTTTGGACCTTGCTTTTTTGGGTTAGTCGTCAAATTTGCTACTTTCGTGAGCTGAAACCTCCCCCGTTTCACCGAAAAAATCATAATCAATACCCTATAATCATGAAGAAACTCTTCTTCTCTGCTTTGGCTTGCCTTGGATTCACGTTGGGCGCGCAGGCTCAAACGTATAACCAATCCACAACTCAGGTAAATACCTGTTCCGGAACCTATTACGATTCTGGCGGTGGAACCGCCGCTTATGGAAACAATGAGCTTTCGCTTTTTGTGATCAACCCAGCTACGCTCGGAAGCAGCGTTCGGGTAAGTTTTACCTCTTTTGCAACAGAGGCCAATTACGACACCCTTTTCATCTTCAACGGTAATACTACTTCCGCTCCTATACTGGCTGCATTGACCGGTACCTTGTCCCCCGGTTCGTTTACAGCCAGCAATGCAACCGGCTCGCTCTCATTTGGGTTTAAATCCGATGGCATCGTAACTGCAGCCGGTTGGGTAGCCACCATTTCTTGTGTAACATCTTCTGCGCCCCCTGTAGCGGCTTTTGTGGGCAACATCCTCAATCAGGTAGCAGGAGGATCTGTTAGCTTTTTTGATCAGAGCACCAACTCGCCCACCTCTTGGAGTTGGTCTTTTAGCGGCGGCAACCCTGCCACCTCCACTCTACAAAACCCCACCAACATTGTGTACAACACCCCGGGGTGCTATCAGGTATCGCTTACCGCAACCAACGCATCCGGCAGCAATACGGTTACTACTTCTTGCTACATCGACGTGGTAGCACCGGGAACCACCATTTATTGCGTGCCCAACCCTACAAACGGACCCACCGACGGCGATTTCATCAACGGAGTTGTGTTGGGGAACATCAGCAACCTCAATTCGGGCTCTATCACGGGACCTCTGTACTCCTTCATTAACAACCAAGTCACCAATCTGAATTTGGGAACATCCTACACCCTACAAGTTACCTCCGGCACCTATGCCACCGACTATTACGCTGCTTGGATCGACTACAACGAAAACGGCATATTTGAGAACCCTTCCGAACGTTTGGGTTTGCAGCAGAGTACGACTTCCGGACAGGTGTTGAGTTTTCCTTTTACGCCACCTACCTCTGCTGTTAGCGGCTACAGGGCAATGCGCGTGCGGTGTGCTTACGCCGCAACAGCCATGGACGCATGTACCGATTACGCGTTTGGAGAAACAGAAGATTACATTGTTAATTTGGTTGCTGCAGGCGTTCCGCCGGTGGCGAGTTTCACCTCCAATACCCAAGCCATTACCACGGGTGGCAGCGTCAACTTTTTCGATTCTTCATCCAACTTGCCTACTTCATGGAGTTGGTCATTTCCAGGTGGAACGCCTTCCACATCAACCCTTCAGAACCCAACGGTTTCATACAGTGCACCCGGTTGTTACAACGTTACCCTTACTGCAACCAATGCATCTGGCAGCAACACGGTATCGCAAACTTGTTATGTAAACGTAACCGGCGGCTCTCTTTATTGTACTCCGGTGCACCTGAATGCCTGCAGTTCTGGTGATAACATCAACACGGTGAGCATTACCGGAACCACACTCAACAACAGCGGTACAGGGTGTACCGCAGTTAATGGTGCCGCTTATACCATTTATCAGCCTACGGGTAACTTTACTGCTTCTCTAAATCGCGGGCAAAACTATACGTTCAACGTTACCACCTCTACCGCCAACATCATTTCCATTTGGATTGATTACAACCGAAATAATGTTTTTGAGACCAACGAATGGACTCAGGTAACCACCAGCTCAACGGCCGGTTTTCCATCCGTGGTAAACATCCTCATTCCAACCAGCGCCCAATTGGGAACTACCGGAATGCGGGTACGCAGCCGCCTCACCAACAACCCCAACGCTGCTGCCGATGCGTGCACCAGTTTTGGCAGCGGTGAAACAGAAGATTATACCATTACCATTGTGAGTCCAAGCCAACCTCCTGCAGCCAGTTTTACGGCATCCAGCACCTCCATTTGTGCAGGCAGTTGTTTGAACTTTACCAGCACCAGCACGGGCAATCCAACATTGTACACTTGGACCTTCCAAGGTTCTTCTACCACCTCTTCTTCCTCCACAAACCCAAGCAACATCTGCTGGGCCAATGCCGGCACCTACACGGTAACCTTAACCGTTTCCAACGCCAACGGCAGTTCATCTGCCACCCAAAGCATCACGGTAAATGCAGCTCCGGTTGCCAGTGCAGGATCTGATGTGACCATTTGTACAGGCGGATCCGGAGGTCAGCTTAACGCAACCTCCAGCCTAACCGGCAGCACCTTTAGCTGGAGCCCAACCACGGGCCTCAGCAACCCCAACATCTCCAATCCAGTTGCCAACCCGACTGTTACAACTGTTTACACAGTTACGGTAACCAAGAATGGTTGTTCTACCACCGATCAAGTGGTGGTAACCGTAAACAGCGCCACCGCTCTGGCTGGGCCCGATGCCAGCATTTGTGCGGGCAGCTCCACCATTTTGTCGGTTTTAGGTACAGGAACCTATTCTTGGAGTCCCACTACGGGTTTGAGCAATCCTTTTATTGCCGGCCCAAGTGCATCGCCCACCCAAACCACAACCTACACCGTTACGGTAAGCAACCAGGGCTGCACAGCCACCGATCAAGTGGTGGTAACGGTAAATCCGGTTCCGGTAGCCAATGCGGGGTCTGATGCATCCACCTGCAGCGGAACCGGGGTTCAGCTCAATGCCACCTCCAGCCTCACCGGAAGCTCCTTTAGCTGGAGTCCTTCTGCAGGTTTGAACAACGCCAATATTTCCAACCCTGTTGCCACGCCAAGCGCTACCACCACCTACACCGTAACCGTTTCGCGCAATGGATGCTCTGCAACCGACCAAGTGGTTGTAAACGTGAACAGTGTTTCTGCAAACGCCGGTGCCGATCAGGCAATTTGCCCGGGTGGAAATGTGCAGCTTTCTGCAAGCGGCGGAACCAGCTACAGCTGGAGTCCGGCCACCGGTCTCAGCAACGCCAACATTGCCAACCCTGTTGCCAGTCCATCCTCTACCACAACTTACACCGTAACCGTTTCTGCCAATGGTTGTACGGCCACCGACCAAGTGGTGGTAACCGTGAGCCAGGTAAGCGCCAATGCCGGGCAGGATGTGAGCGTTTGCCAGGGCAACTCAACCCAGTTGAGCGCTAGCGGTGGTGCATCGTACAGCTGGAGTCCGGCCACGGGCCTCAGCAACCCCAACATTTCCAATCCTCTTGCAACGCCCACCGTTACCACCACCTACACCGTTACGGTTAGCAACGGCAGCTGTTCTGCCACCGACGTAGTGGTGGTTACCGTTAACCCCATCAGCGCCAATGCCGGACCCGATCAGGGCATTTGTCCGGGCAGCTCGGTGCAGTTGAATGCTACCGGCGGCACCAACTATTCCTGGAGCCCCAGTGCAGGTCTCAACAATGCCAACATCAGCAATCCGGTGGCAACCCCAACGCAAACCACCACCTATACCGTTACGGTTATAAACGGGTCGTGTTCTGCTACAGACCAGGTGGTGATTACGGTAACTCCTCTTACCGTTAACGCCGGGCAGGATGTTAGCATTTGTAGTGGCGGCTTCACGCAGCTTAACGCCACCACCTCGGCCACCAACGCTACCTATTCCTGGAGCCCTTCTGCGGGTTTAAGCGCAACGAACATTGCCAATCCGGTGGCATTCCCAACCATCACCACCACCTATACCGTTACCGTTACTTCCGGTGCTTGCTCTGCAGTAGATTTTGTTGTTGTGAATGTGGGCAGTGCCACTGCTAATGCCGGTGCAGACCAAACCATTTGTCCGGGACAAACCGCGCAGCTCAACGCCAGTGGCGGTGGGTCCTACAGCTGGAGTCCGGCCACTGGACTGAGCAATCCCAACGTAGGAAATCCCATTGCCAATCCAACCTCCACAACTCAATACACCGTTACCGTTACCTCGGGCAATTGCACAGCTACCGATGTGGTGGTGGTGAACGTAGACAACATTTCGGTGAATGCAGGGCCAGACCAAACCGTTTGTGCCGGCACTGCCACCCAATTAGCCGGAGCAGTAGGCAGCGCCACCAACTTTGTATGGACTCCAACCACCGGTTTGAGCAACCCAACCTCACTCACACCCACCGTTACGGTTACAAGCATCACCAGCTATACCCTTACGGCCAGCAACGCCAACTGTACCGTTTCCGACAACGTGGTCATCTTTACCAACAACCCTCCTGCAACGCCCACCATCAACTTTGTTGGGGTTGATTTGGTTTCGAGTGCGGCCTTTGGGTATCAGTGGTTTTTGAATGGTAACCCAATTCAGGGAGCCAACAACCAAAGCTACTTCCCTATATCAAACGGAAATTATACTGTTACCATCACCGACCAGAACGGCTGTACCAGCACCTCTGCTCCGTTTGCTTTTGTAAACGTGGGTATGCAGCGCCTGGATGTGCAGTCTTCCTTTGGTGTGCAGCCCAACCCAACCTTCGGACAGTTTGTGGTTACCCTCGAAACGGAACGTGTAGAGGTTATGGAGTTGGAATTGGTGAACCTCCTCGGCGAGCGTTTGGCGCACATCAGCCGCAGCAACTTCAGCGGTCGCTTGGCACAGAGCTTCGACCTGAGTGCACAGCCTGCCGGCGTGTACTTCGTGAACTTGCGCAGCAGCCAAGGCAACATCACCCGCAAGGTGGTGAAGCAGTAAGCCTTACAAATCGAACTATTCCACGACCCCGAGCCACAAGCCGGGGTCGTTTTTTTTTGGGTGGTTGCAATGGGATGTGTTAGATTTGGGAGTTTAAGAAACCACCCCTTATGAAGAAACGCACAACCCTCCTGCTTTCCGTTTGGGCCTGCATGGCTCGTGTAATGGCCTTGCCTTTGGCTTTGGATGCATCCAACACCGTACCGGCAAACCCTTGGGTACCCAATGCCTATGTTCCGTTTACCGGCTCCATCACGCGGGTACCCATTGGCAGCTCACCCAATCTGTTTACGGCCATTGTTTCGGAGTCTAATTGCTTAACAGCCAACCAAGCCACCAACAGCCTCATCTTCACTCGCCGGCGCAATGCGGGCAATACGGGTAACTCGGGCTATGTTCAATTCTCGGCCTCTTTAAACGGTGGTCAAACCTGGGACACCATTCGATCGCTCATCAGCGACGACCAGCATCTTTGCCGCTACCCATCCGCTGCCATCCTTAACCCCAGCGGAAACACCAACCCAAATCAGGTGTATGTGGTGGGCAGCGGCCCTTGGCATCCGGGTGTGAGCTGGCAGGGCAACTTTTTCTCCAGCCGACGCATGGACGGGCAATTCCGCGACTCCCTCATACAGGACAACCTGACCGGAGCGGGTGGTATCCCTCAGGATTTGACTCGGATTGCCGTTCAAGCAACCGATAATGGTAAAGTGATTGTATCCGGAGCCCAATACGTGGATATAAACGCAACCACAGTTGCGGCACAAAACTACCGCGCGGGGGTGCTCAACATCGGAACTTACAACGCTGTCACCCACCACATAGATTGGTTGAACCAGCGGTTTTATCCAACCGTTACCACCGACCCCACCTCCGGAACCCGCAACGTTGCTACAACCATGCAAACTGCTTGGTCGCAAAACGGCACCACCGGCTACGTGGTGTTTTGGGGCAACGATAGCCTGCACCCGGAGTATGGCTGGACGGCTTTGGTTTATAAAACCACCAATGGAGGGCAAAATTGGACCTATATGCCGGCGGACTTTCGCAACGTTTCTGCTATAACCCAATACATCCCCAGCAATTGGCAGGGTACCAAATCGCCTTTCTTTTCGGCAGGACAGGGTTGGGACTGTGCCGTAGATTTCAACGGCAACCTGCACATTGCGGGGCGATTCATGGGCGGCTACACCAGCAACCCCGATTCCGCCGGGTTTACTTGGAACGGTCAGAAATCGGTGCTGTTCGATGCCTTTACCTCAGGAAACAGTTGGAATGGCATTGTGCTCGATACCCTTCAAACCGATTCGGTTTCGGCAGCAAACAGTTATTGGACAAGTACAACAGCCGCAAACGATACTTGGAATGCTCGTTTGCAAATAAGCCGCACCACCGATGGGAAGCGTTTGTTCTTTTCTTGGATTGATACCGAAACGAACATCTGGGGTGGAACAGAGAACCTTTTCCCCGATTTGATTGTGAAAGGGTTCAATGTAGAGACCGGACGCACCACATCCAGCTTCAACATGACCACCAACAACCCTGTTCTTTCGGGGCGGGTGTTTTGGCAATATGCATCTCCCATTGCATTAAAATCGGATACGATTTATAGAATTCCGGTTACCACAACCGACAGCCGGAGTCGGGTTTTTTCCATAGACGATGGGCAGCCCGTGCAGCACACCTACCTCAACGGTGTGCAGATTCGCGAATCTCAGTTTAACATTCAGTCCGTAGCCGTAAACGTTACCGTTTCGGCCGGACCCGACGCTACCATTTGCGCCGGAGGCAATACCCAGCTTGCTGCCACGGGCAATGGCACCACCTATTCTTGGTCGCCTACTACCGGTCTCAGCAACCCCAACATTGCCAATCCGATTGCCAGTCCTACTCAGACCACCACCTACACCGTTACCGCCGTTACCAACGGCGTGAGTGCTACCGATCAGGTGGTGGTTACCGTAAATCCGGTTCCCAATGCCAATGCCGGTGCCGATGTGGCGTTTTGTGCCGGAGGCAGTGTAAACCTGCAGGCTACATCGAGCCTCACGGGAAGCAACTTCCAGTGGTCTCCAACCACCGGGCTCAGCAATGCGCTTGCTTCAAACCCAACGGCCTCGCCAGCGGCCACCACCACCTACACCGTTACCGTTTCAAAAAACGGATGCACCTCTACCGACCAAGTGGTGGTGAGCGTGACCCCACTTCCGGCGGTTAACGCCGGCAACGATGTGGGCTTATGCCCCGGGTCCAGTGTGGGTCTTGCTGCAACCGGTGCGGGAACGTTTAGCTGGAGTCCAGCAACAGGCCTCAGCAACGCCGGCGTGTCCAACCCCGTGGCCAGCCCATCGGTTACCACCACTTACACCGTAACCCTCACCAGCAGCGGCTGCAGCGCCAGCGACCAGTTGGTGGTTACCGTTGCCCCCATCACCGCCAACGCCGGACTCGATGTCACCATTTGTCCGGGAGGCACTGCGGTGCTGAATGCCACCACCAGTGCCGGCCAAGCCACATACAGTTGGAGCCCTTCCACGGGCCTAAGCGCAACCAATGTGGCCAACCCAACCGCCTTCCCAACCTCCAACACTACCTACGTGGTTACCGTAACATCGGGTTCTTGTGTGGCAACCGACACCCTGGTGGTAACCGTGGGTACCGTGTTGGCCAATGCCGGATTGGATGCAACTCTTTGCCCCGGTCAAACCGCTCAGCTTTTGGCTACAGGCGGCGCGTCGTACAGTTGGAGTCCGGCTACCGGCCTAAGCAACCCCAATATTGCCAACCCCATTGCCAGTCCGAGCGTAACCACCCAATATTCAGTTATCGTGAGTGCGGGTAGCTGTTCATCAACCGATGTGGTGGTGGTAAACGTAGATCTCATTACTGTTAATGCGGGCCCGGACCAAACCGTTTGTTCGGGAACGGCCGTTCAATTGAACGGAAGTGTATCCGGCGCCAACGGATTTGTGTGGACTTCAACCGGAGGGTTTATCAACGCCCAGGTATTGAACCCAACTGTTGGGTCCATCAGCACCGCCTCTTATACCCTCACTGCCAACAACGCCAACTGCACCATTTCCGATGTGGTCATCATCTTTACCAACAACCCTCCTCCAACGCCCACCATCAACTTTGTTGGGGTTGATTTATTGGCCAGTGCGGCTTTTGGATACCAGTGGTTCATCAACGGCAACGCCATTGCCGGGGCCAACAACCAAACCTATTACCCAACCTCAAATGGCAACTACACCGTTACGGTTACCGACCAGAACGGATGTACTTCCACCTCTCTTCCATACGCCTTCCTAAACACGGGATTGGCTGCTCTGGGTATGCCTGCATCGTTCGAGCTCATGCCGAACCCTACCACAGGTGGTTTTACCGTTTTGTTGGAGTCGAGCGTTGCCGGTTCTTTTGAGCTGGAATTGATCAACCTCCTGGGCGAGCGTTTGGCGCACATCAGCCGCAGCAACTTCAGCGGCAGATTGGTGCAGCCTTTCGACCTCAGCGCTCAACCGGCCGGCGTTTACTTTGTGAACCTCCGCAGCAGCCAGGGCAACATCACCCGAAAGGTGGTGAAGCAGTAAGGGTTTTATAAACAAAATGAATAAGGCCCCGGGTGTTGTGCCCGGGGCTTTTTTGTGGGGTGGGAGTGAGGGGGAGCTCCCTAAAACCATCAGAAAAGCAAGATTTGGCCGGATGGACTTGGGGTTAGGGCCTTTCTTTAACGAGAATGAATAGGTGTGAAATTCTACGTTATCCCAAGGAGTTATGCAGATTTTATCTATTTAATTTATCCTTGAAATCCATGCGTTCGTGCAGGATTCTCAAAACTTCGATCGTTTGTTCGTCCACGATTTTTTTAGAAAATATTGTATTTGGTGGTTTTCTTGTCCTTGAGTTCCGGATAAATTTCATCATAAATCTTTGCCATTAGTGGTTTCTTGACCAGTGATGAACACGCCTTGAGCAGCTATTTATAATATGCATTGGCCTGGCTTTCAGACCCTGTTTTAACCGTGTAACTCCAAATATCCGATAGGGTTTTTACGGCACTGTTGGTAAATGCAACCTTTGCCATTTACCTGTGTTTTACTTTTGGCTTTTTCGGATGATCATCTCCATCAAACTCTTTGCCAAGGCCACTGTTTACGCCAGCTTAAATCGCTTGACGTAAAGCAATCATCTTCTGCTTTTCTTGCTCAAGCAAACCAGCGCGTACTGCCGCACTGGAATTTTTATAATCGATCTGAATTAAACTACGTTGAATAAAACGATCAAAATTGCTGTCGAATGAAACAGAAGTGTTTTTGTTCATGACAACTTTTTTTAGATAAAAGTGCCAAATAATGGTGTGTTTTCAAAATTCACGCATGGGTAATTTCCGGGTTGTTGACCCTTTTGAAAACTGGAGGTAGGCTCGGGGAAATGTATGGTTCTGTAGTGCTGGGTTGAAGTATTCGGCTTTTTTTGCACCCTGCCGCGTGTAGAGGTTCCATCCTTTTGTCCTCTGTGCAATGGTTCGGAGACTCCGTCTGCAATTTGGTGCAAAAAAATCCCCAACCCTCTTCAGGATTGGGGATTTTTACAACATGGTATTATGTTTACGAAAGACTTCCCACCATCTGCTCGGGCTTTACCCACTCTTGGAATTGCTCGTTGGTGAGCAGGCCAAGTTCAAGGGCAGCTTCGCGCAGGGTCTTGTTTTCTTTGTGCGCTTTCTTGGCAATTTTTGCCGCATTCTCGTATCCAATGTGGGTGTTGAGTGCCGTAACCAGCATGAGGCTGTTTTCGAGGTGTTGCGCAATTACGGGCAGGTTGGGCTCTATGCCTATGGCGCAGTTGTTGGCAAACGAAACGCAGGCATCTCCCAGCAGGCGTGCGCTTTGCAATACGTTGGATGCCATAACCGGCTTAAACACATTCAGCTCAAAATGCCCCATGCTTCCGCCCACCGAAACGGCTACATCGTTGCCCATAACCTGGGCGCACACCATGGTTAGCGCTTCGGGCTGGGTAGGATTCACTTTGCCGGGCATGATGCTCGATCCGGGCTCGTTGTCGGGGATGATGATCTCGCCTATGCCGCAACGCGGACCAGAGGAGAGCATGCGGATATCGTTGGCAATTTTCATGAGGGAAACGGCTGCGCGTTTCAGAGCACCGCTCATTTCCACCATGGCATCGTGTGCAGCCAAGGCCTCGAATTTGTTAAGCGCGGTTACAAATGGGAGCCCGGTGAGCTCCGCAATTTTTTTCGCCACCAGCACGTCGTAGCCTTTTGGTGTGTTGAGTCCGGTGCCCACCGCGGTGCCGCCCAATGCAAGCTCACGCAAGGCCTCCAATGCGTTGCGCAAGGCACGCAGGCTGCTGTTGAGTTGTTGCACATAGCCGCTGAATTCCTGACCCAAGGTTAGTGGCGTAGCATCCATGAAGTGCGTGCGCCCGGTTTTTACGATGGTGGAAAAGGCTTTAGACTTGGCCTCCAATACATCGCGCAAATGCTCTATACCGGGAATGGTGCATTCCACCACCAGCTTATAAGCCGCAATGTGCATAGCGGTGGGGAAGGTGTCGTTGGACGACTGCGATTTGTTGACGTCGTCGTTGGGGTGAATGAAGGTTTTGCCCTGTCCCAACACGTTGCCGCCACGCACGTGGGCGCGGTTGGCAATCACCTCGTTTAGGTTCATGTTGGATTGGGTACCAGAGCCCGTCTGCCAAATCACAAGGGGAAATTCTCCATCGAGTTTTCCTTCCAGAATTTCTTCGCACACAGCGGCAATGGCGTCGCGCTTGTCGGCAGACAGCACGCCCAGGTCGCAATTGGCTTGGGCAGCGGCTTTTTTCAAATAGGCAAAGGCATATACAATTTCTTTGGGCATACTGCCTTCCGGACCAATTTTGAAGTTGTTTCGGCTGCGCTCGGTTTGGGCACCCCAGTATTTTTCAGCGGGTACGTTTACCTCGCCCATAGTGTCGGTTTCAATGCGGAATTTCATGGTGTTCGGTCGTTGAATGGAGGCGCAAAGGTAAGGGCTTTTCTTGCCCCGCAAGAAATGGAGCCGGGGTGCTTCGGGCACAAAAAAAGCCGCTCGGGAAGAACGGCTTTTGGAACAACAGGAGTGCGCAGGCTGTTAAGCCTGGGCGGTTTTGCGCTGCTTGCGGTCGAGCCAAAAGCCCAGAGCCAAAAACAGGTACAAGCCGATGGAACTCACCATAGCCAAGCGTTCTCCGTTGGTGTAGGCGGCCGGGGCAAATTTCCATTCTATGCGGTGCTCACCGGCAGGCAATACCATGCCGCGCAACACGTAGTTTACCCGAAAGTAGTCGGCGGGTTTCCCATCCACGGTGGCTTCCCATCCTTTGTCGTAGTATATCTCCGAAAACACGGCCACGCCTCCGGTTGAGGAACGGCTGGTGTAGGAGAGAGCATTGGCTTTATATTGAGTTAAGGTTATGAAACCGGTGCTGTCAAAAGCCGAGGATACGTTGCCCGCTTTTTCTTTAAAGCGCTGGTCAGCAAACGCAATTTTTTTAGGGTTGAAGTTTCCAAGGGCTTTGATTTCCGCATCGGCATTGGGCACCCATGTTAAGGTAGGCACAAACCAGGCATTGCCGCAGGCTTCCGGGTTGGGCATGGCCATGGGAGCTGCTCCCTGAGCTTGCTGGCCCTGTGCCTGAGGCTGCACAATAAAGTATTTGGTGTTGAGCATGTTCAACACCTGACGGTTGTTTTTCGACATGTGTTCGTCCCACAATTCTTGGTAACGCTTGAGTTTGGCACCGTGGTAACCGCCAATAGATTTATGAAAATACGAGGTGCTGGCATCGTTAAAGGGACTCACGGTGGTGTTCAACACCCGAAAATCGGGATCCTTGTCTTGCATGATTTGAAGATCGGCCTGGCTGGGTTCATAAGGCACATCCATTTGACTTTTGGGCACAAATTTCGATGCGTTGAGGTAGCGCTTGTCAACAGACCAAAGGTCAGCCAACACGAGGGTACCCAAAATGCCCAGAGCAAGCATTTGGTTGAGGGTTTTGCGCGTGTAGAGCCACAGGATGCCGGCTGCAGCCACAATAAAAAGAAGGCTGCGCATGGCATCGGCTTTGAATATGGCCTCGCGCACGCTCGATAATCCACCTAAAAACACGGGAATCTGGTCGGGCGGCAACTGAGCTTCTTTGAGCTGCTTGCTTAGGTCGGCGTATTCGTTTTCTTTATAAAAGTCTTGAAACATGCCGGGCATGAGCCAAAACAAAAGGCAAAGTCCGGCGGTAATGCCCACGCTGTAATACAGGGGCTTGGGATCTGTTTTCAATCGTTCGGGGTTGCGCATGACTTCGGCCAGGGTTAGCGCGCCTATGAAAGGCACCAGCAGTTGGGCCACCACAAGGGTCATGCTTACCGCTCGGAATTTGTTGTAGCCCGGTATGTGATCCATAAAGAAGTCGGTGAGGCCCATGAAGTTTTTGCCCCAAGCCAACATAACCGTAAGCACCACGGCACCCAATAGATACCATTTGAGTTGGTCGCGCAGAAAGAAAAGCCCCAGCATAAATAAGAAACAGGTTATGGCCCCAAAATACACGGGACCCGAAGTAAAGGGCTGGTCGCCCCAATATTGGTCGAGGTTGCCGATGTATTCGCGGTAGTCTGTCGGGGCTTTTTCCAGGGCCTTTGGGTTGTCGTCGGAAATGCGTCCGCTCGACCCGCCTTTAAAATTGGGTATGAGCAGGGTAAAGGTTTCGCCTACGCCGTAGCTCCATTGGGTGGCGTAGTCTTTGTCGAGGCCGGTGGTTTTGTTGGATTTATCGGCGGTGAGTTCGCTTTTTCCTCTGGTGGAGTAGCGCCCGTATTCTTCGGTAAGCAAGAGGTTGGTTAGGTTGGGTCCTACTGCCAGGGCGGCAGCTAAAGCCAAAACGCCTACTGATTTTATAAGGTGTGTGAGGTTTTTCTCGCGAATCAAACGGATGGCTTCACCCAGCACCACAAAGCCCATAGCCAATGCCAGGTAGTAGGTGATTTGCAAGTGGTTTACCGAAAGTTCCAGGCAAAGGGCAAGAGCGGTTATGCCGGCACCCAGCCAGAGTCTGCCGCGCAGGGTCATGAGCACGCCGGCCAAAACAGGAGCCATGTAGGCTATGGCGTATCCTTTGGGGTTGTGGCCCGCTTCAATGATGATGATGGTGTAGGACGATAAGCCAAAGGCTATAGCTCCAATGGCCGAAACGCCCACGCTTGCACCCAGGGTAAGCAGCAAAAAGAAAAATCCGGCGAAGGCCAGAAAGACGATGGTTGCCGGATGAGGAATGATGCCTAAGCCAAAGGCGGTGTTGAGCGGACGAATGAGGTTGGATGGATAATAAACCGATATCTGATACGCCGGCATGCCGCTGAACATGGCGTTGGTCCAGAGGGGCTCAGCTTTCTCCTGCTCGCGAAACTGAACAATCTCCTGACTCATTCCTTTGAAGTGCGCCACGTCGCTTTGTTGTATGGCTTGCCCACTGAGGAGTGGACTGAAATAAACCAGGGTAAGCACCACAAAAAGGAGCATAGCCCCAACGTAGGGCCACGTTTTTTTCCAATCGAATTTCATAATGAAAAGGTTAGGTTAAGGGATTTCTTCGTAATCTACGTATTCCCCTTCCTGCTCGGCAGGAGAGGGTTTACGCGAAGGGGATGTGGCTTCTGGCTTGGGCTCTGAATCCGGATGGCGTACATAGGTGTTGCGGTGCACATGAACGGTGCGCGGAGAAAACACCCGGTAAAGGATAAAAGCTACTACAAGGGTAAAGAAGATGTCGCTGGCCATGAAGCTTGTAAAGGCTCAAAAATACAACATTTCTCAGCGGCTCAAATAGAGGTTCCGCTCCGCGTATATCTGATGAAAGAATTCATCGTGCAAGTCGTCGATGAACTGTATGGCCTCGCCCGTGCTCTTCATTTCCGGTCCCAGTTCTTTGTTCACCTCCGGAAATTTCTCGAAGGAAAACACGGGTATTTTTATGGCGTAGCCTTTTAGTCTTGGGTTAAAAGTGAAATCGGCGAGCTTCTTGGTGCCCAACATCAGTTGGGTAGCCATTTGCACGTAGGGTTCGCCGTATGCTTTGGCAATAAACGGCACGGTACGGGAAGCGCGGGGATTGGCCTCTATTACATACACCACCCCATCTTTTATGGCAAATTGTATGTTGATGAGGCCCACGGTGTTCAGCGCCAAGGCAATAGTGCGGGTGTATTGGCGGATTTGGTTCATCACCTCCTCACTCAGGTCAAACGGGGGCAATACGGCATAGGAGTCGCCGGAATGGATGCCGGCCGGCTCAATGTGTTCCATAATGCCAATGATGTACACATCTTTTCCATCGCACAAGGCATCGGCCTCGGCTTCAATGGCCCGGTCGAGGAAATGATCGAGCAATACCCGGTTTTCGGGTATGTCGCTGAGGATGTTCACCACATGGGTTTCGAGCTCTTCTTCGTTGATGACGATTTTCATGCCTTGCCCACCCAACACATAGCTGGGCCGCACCAGCAGCGGAAAGCCCAGCTCACGGCTGAGCTCAACGGATTGCGCGGCGTCTTCTATAACGCCAAATTTCGGGTAGGGGATGTGGTGGTTTTTGAGTAGGGTGGAGAAGGAGCCCCGGTCTTCGGCCAAATCCAGGCTTGGAAAGGAGGTGCCTAAGATGGGAATGCCGTATCGGTGCAGCTTTTCGGCCAGCTTCAGGGCGGTTTGTCCACCCAGCTGCACAATCACGCCAACGGGCTTTTCGTGCAGGATGATGTCGTAAATGTGCTCCCAAAAAACGGGCTCGAAGTAAAGCCGGTCTGCAATGGCGAAGTCGGTTGAAACGGTCTCGGGGTTGCAGTTGATCATGATGGTTTCGAAGCCGCTTTCTTTTGCAGCCAGTATGCCGTGCACGCAACTGTAGTCGAATTCTATGCCTTGCCCGATGCGGTTGGGGCCGCTGCCCAACACCACCACCTTGGGTTTTGCGTCCACGAGGGCTTCGTTGGCATCGCCCAACTCAAACGTACTATAAAAATAGGGGGTGCGTGCTTTGAATTCGGCTGCACAGGTATCCACCATTTTATACACTCTGTTTATACCCAGTTCTTGCCTGCGTTTGTACACAGCACTTTCCAGGGCATTCAACAAATGGGCAATCTGGCGGTCTGCATAGCCTTTTTGCTTGGCCGTGCGCAGCAGCTCAGGCGGCAGGGTTTCGAGGGTATAGGTGCAGATCTGCTTCTCGAGGGTAAGCAGCTCCTCGATCTGCTGCAGAAACCAACGGTCTATGCGCGTAAGTTTCTGTATGGTTTTCATGGGGATGCCCATTTTAAAGGCATCGTAGATGTGAAAAAGGCGGTTCCAACTGGGGTGCTCCAGACTCTGCAGAATTTCTTGCTGATTGCGCAGCTCTCGTCCATCTGCCCCCAAACCGTTCCTTTTGATCTCTAAGCTTTGACAGGCTTTTTGCAAGGCTTCCTGAAAGCAGCGCCCAATGCCCATCACTTCGCCCACGCTCTTCATCTGCAATCCCAAACGGCGATCGGAACCCTTGAATTTGTCGAAGTTCCAGCGGGGAATTTTAACTATAACGTAGTCGAGGGTAGGTTCAAAATAGGCCGAGGTGCTGCCGGTTATGGGGTTCAGCAGTTCGTCTAAGTGGTATCCAATGGCCAGTTTCGCAGCAATGCGCGCAATGGGATATCCGGTGGCTTTGCTGGCCAAGGCCGATGAGCGCGACACACGGGGGTTGATCTCTATGGCGATGAGCTCTTCGTGCTCATCGTCGCTTACGGCAAATTGCACGTTGCACCCACCGGCAAAGTTGCCAATGCTGCGCATCATGCGAATGGCCAGGGTGCGCATTTTCTGGTAGGTGGTGTCGCTCAGGGTCTGGGCCGGTGCAACGGTGATGCTGTCGCCGGTGTGTATGCCCATAGGATCGAAGTTCTCTATGGAACAGATGATGGCCACGTTGTCGTTGGCATCCCGCAAGAGCTCCAACTCAAACTCCTTCCAGCCCAACACAGCTTTGTCTATGAGCACTTCGTGTATGGGACTGGCGTGCAACCCGCGGGTGAGCAAGGCATCGAAATCCTCGCGGTGGTGCACAAAACTGGCGCCTGTTCCGCCCAGGGTAAACGAAGGCCGAATCACCAAAGGAAAGCCCAGGCGCTGCGCGATTTCCTTTCCTTCCAAAAATGAGTTCGCCGTGGCCGACGGAGCCACGCCCACTCCAATGTCGATCATCAATTGCCGGAATTTTTCGCGGTTCTCGGTAATCTCAATGGCGTGTATATCCACCCCAATCATCCTCACCCCATATTTTTTCCAGATGCCCATCTCCTCGGCTTTCATGGCCAGGTTTAAGGCCGTTTGTCCGCCCATGGTGGGCAAAACGGCATCGATGCGCCTCTCCTCCAGAATCTTAATTAGGCTTTGGGTGGTAAGGGGCAGGAGGTACACATGATCGGCCGTTACCGGGTCGGTCATGATGGTGGCCGGGTTGGAGTTGATGAGGGTTACTTCAATGCCCTCTTCGCGCAGGGATCGTGCGGCCTGAGAGCCGGAATAGTCGAATTCGCAGGCTTGCCCTATGACGATGGGGCCGCTGCCGATGATGAGAACGGATTGGATGGTCGTATCGCGCGGCATGGTTTTTTGGGTTGCCCAAAGGTAGGGGTTTGGGGCAATGCTCACACAGGGGTTGGATGGTTTTTTTCTGCCCTATTTTTATTGGTTTTGTTTAATGTATGAAAGGCCATTATCCAAGGGCTACAGCCTGGTGAAGGTTCGAAACTTATCTTTGTCCCGATGTTGAATCGATTTGTAAGGAGGCTCGAAGATTTGGTGCATGCGCTGAAGCAGCACCTCTCGGAGAAAAATTTCCTGTTGGTATCCAGTGTCTTGGTGGGATTCAGTGCGGCTTTGGCTGCGGTGGTCCTCAAGCTCCTTGTGTTTCGCCCCACGATTTACTCACGCGCAATTATCAGGTTGATCATCAATTTTACTATTACTTGGTGTTTCCGGGCTTGGGCATTTTGCTGGCGGTGTGGCTTGAGAAACGCTTCTTCAAAGGTGTGCTCAGCAAGGGAACGGCTCAGGTAATTTCTGCGGTGATGCGGAAAGGGGGCAGTTTGGGACCGGAACACATGTACGCGCACGTGGTTACCAGCGCTGTAACCGTGGCGTTTGGCGGGTCGGCCGGACTGGAGGCTCCGATTGTTGTAACCGGTTCTGCCATTGGCTCCAACTACAGCCGGCGCTACCGCCTCAGTCCCAAAGCCCGCAACCTGCTCCTGGCCAGTGGCGCCGCCGCCGGGGTGGCGGCCTCTTTCAACGCTCCGGTGGCCG
>JBEIVB010000112.1:0-7341 GCA_040374085.1 Flavobacteriales bacterium
GGTCTGAAGGTGTTTCGGGCAAAACCAAATGTGCAAAATACGTGTAGGCAGAAAAAAGATTTTTCTCAGGGGCGGAGGGCGCGAAGTACAACTTCGCGCTTACAGAGTGGGCCTTGGATGCCGGCCTCGAAACCGCCCTGTTGCGCAGTGTTTTTTTTGCTTCGCCTCCCCTTGCGCTCCATCGGTTTTGCAAGGGTTCCAAGAGGTCTAAACACCGGTTGCCCCATCATAAGCTGCAGCCAATATAATTACCCGGAGGTTTCACGATGCACCCTGCCTGTGGCGGGTGTCCTTGCTTTTCATTACCATAAGTAGATGCCCTCCACAAAAAGCATCCTGCACAAGATGCCCATGCCACCCTCCCAAAAAAAAGCATCCCCCGCCGAAGCAGGGGATGCAGGATTCCAATGGACCTCTTATTTCCTTTGGAAAGGATGGCAGGTTGCTGCTCCGCAGCAACCCAAACAAATTCCTTATGCCGGTGCCTGAGCTTTCGCTGCCAAGGCTTCGCGGATTTTCGCTTCCAGCTCTTCGGCCAATTCCGGATTGTCGGTAAGCACCTGCTTGGCAGCATCGCGGCCCTGGCCAATGCGGGTTTCGCCGTAAGAGTACCAGCTTCCGGCTTTCTTGATGACGTTGAGGTCTACACCCAAATCCACAATCTCGCCCAGTTTGCTGATGCCTTCTCCATATAAAATGTCGAACTCGGCCTGGCGGAAGGGTGGAGCCACTTTGTTCTTCACGATTTTTACGCGAACGCGGTTGCCCGATACGCTGTCTCCGTCTTTCAGCTGACCAATGCGGCGGATGTCGAGACGCAGAGAGGCGTAGAATTTAAGGGCATTACCACCGGTGGTGGTTTCGGGGTTGCCAAACATCACCCCAATTTTTTCACGCAATTGGTTGATGAAAATGCAGCAACAATTGGTTTTGTTGATGGTGCCGGTGAGCTTGCGGAGGGCCTGAGACATCAAACGCGCCTGAAGGCCCATCTTGCTGTCGCCCATCTCGCCTTCAATCTCGCTTTTCGGCGTTAGGGCCGCCACAGAGTCGATGACGATGATGTCTATGGCACCCGAGCGGATCAGGTTTTCGGCAATCTCCAAGGCCTGCTCTCCGTTGTCGGGCTGCGCAATCAGCAGGTTTTCGGTGTCCACCCCAAGCTTGGCCGCGTAGGTGCGGTCGAAGGCGTGTTCCGCATCGATGAAGGCGGCAATGCCACCCGCTTTCTGAGCCTCGGCAATGGCGTGTATGGTTAAGGTGGTTTTACCCGAAGATTCCGGACCGTAGATCTCTACAATCCTTCCTTTGGGATAGCCCCCTACGCCCAATGCCGCATCCAGGGCAATGGATCCGGAGGTAATGACCTCGGTATCTTCTACCGGCGTATCGCCCATCTTCATAATGGCGCCTTTGCCATAGGTCTTCTCAATTTTTTCCATTGTAAGCTGAAGGGCTTTCAGCTTCTCCCGATTCACTGCGTCCCGTACTTCGGGCTCTTTGGTTTCCTTTGCCATATCGATTGTTTTTGTTTTGTTTTCTATTTTGGTTGAGCCCCTTTGGAGGCTGTGCTCAAAGGACGTTGATTATTTCCCTCGTGCTCCGCAAATGTAAGGCGACTTTTCCACCTTTTATCCACTTTTATCGTCGAAAACTTAATTCAAAACCCCGTAAAATTCCTAACTAACTGAAAATCAGCTAGAAAAAATTTAGCCAAAAACTTAAAAAGGTTTCCGGCTTTCTTCGTTTATAACGAAAACCATCTACAGGCGTTGGTCCAGCTTGGGTAGAATGCTGCGTTTCCAATCGGCAAAATCGCCTGCCAGAATGTGCTCCCGAGCCTGGCGCACCAGCCAGAGGTAGAAGCCTAGGTTGTGCACGCTGGCAATTTGAGCCGCCAGGCGCTCTTCGGCAATAAACAGGTGGCGCAAGTAGGCCAGGGTGTAGCTGCTGTCTACAAAGGTGTGCCCGCTGGGGTCTATAGGCGTAAATGCCCATTCCCATTTGCGGTTGCGTATGTTGATGATGCCCTCCGAGGTAAAGAGCATGCCGTTGCGGGCGTTGCGGGTGGGCATCACGCAGTCGAACATATCCACACCGAGGGCGATGTTCTCGAGCAGGTTGGCCGGCGTACCCACACCCATGAGGTATCGGGGTTTGTCTTTAGGCAAAATGTCGCAAACCAGCTCCGCCATGCGGTACATCACTTCAGCCGGCTCGCCCACCGATAATCCGCCAATGGCATTTCCGGCCCGGTTGGCTTCGGCTATGGTTTCGGCCGAGATGCGGCGCAGGTCGGGATAGGTGCTGCCCTGCACTATGGGAAAGAGCTGCTGGTCGTGGCCGTAGCGCGGTTGGGTTTGGTCTATGCGCGCTATGCAGCGTTTGAGCCAGCGGTGGGTGAGGTCCATAGACCGGCGGGCATAATTATAATCGCAAGGATATGGGGTGCACTCGTCGAAGGCCATAAGGATATCGGACCCAATGCTGCGCTGTATGTCCATGGCGCTTTCCGGAGTGAAGGTGTGAACCGACCCATCGATGTGGGAGGCGAAGCGCACGCCTTCCTCGTGTATTTTTCGGTTGGTGCTGAGGCTGTACACTTGATAGCCTCCGCTGTCGGTGAGGATGGGGCGGTCCCAGCCCATAAACGCATGCAACCCGCCGGCCGCCTCCAGCACGTCTGTTCCCGGCCTCAGATAGAGGTGGTAGGTGTTGCCCAAGATGATGCGCGCATCGATGTCGTTGGCCAGCTCGCGTTGGTGCACGGCTTTCACAGTGCCCACGGTACCCACCGGCATGAAGATGGGGGTAGGAATGGAACCGTGATCGGTTACCACCATGCCCGCGCGGGCTTTGCTGCCGGGGTCGAGGTGTTGAAGCTGAAAGGAGAAAGGCATAAGGTTGCAAAAGCCGCAGCAAAGGAAAGAAAATTACACGCGTGCCTGTTAACAAGGAGTGTTTGATAACTCCCCCGCTTTTGCACATCGCCTTGGTTTCTGCTTGCTGCCCAACGATGTACTTTTGCACGTTTCAAAATAACAAAGTGATTTTTTCAATCGACCCCCAGTTGGCTTTCTGGATGAGCGTAGGTTTTGGCTCTCTTGCCGCCCTCTCGCTCTGCGTGCTGTTGGGCGTGTATCTGGTGTCATGGGGCCGACTGGCCTTTCGGAAACTACCCGAGTACGAAGCTTCTAACGAGCCCGTCTCGGTGGTGATCTGCGCGCGCAACGAAGCCCAGAATCTGTTCCGCAACCTGCCCTTGGTGTTTCAGCAAGATTACCCAACGTTCCAGGTGGTGGTGGTGAACGATTGCAGCGTGGATGAGTCGGAAGACATTCTCGAAGAGTTCCAAAAGAAGCATCCCAACCTGCACGTAGTCAATTTAAAGGAAGACGAGATCCGCGATCACGATAAGAAGTTGGCTATAACCATCGGCATCAAGGGCGCGCGCTACGAGCGCATGATTTTCACCGATGCCGATTGCATTCCCGCAGGCAACCAGTGGCTTCGGCACATGGCCTCTGCCTTTCGCCCGGGCATAGAAGTGGTGGTGGGCTACAGCCCCTACCGCAAAACATCGGGCTTCATCAACCGCCTCATCCGCTACGATGCGTTTGTAGGAGCGGTGCAATACCTCAGCGCTGCTCTGGGAGGCAAACCCTACATGGCCGTGGGACGAAACATGGGCTACACCAAAACCCTGTTTTTTGCCAACCGGGGATTCGCCACGCATTACCACATCCAAAGCGGCGACGACGATCTGTTTGTCAACAAAGTAGCAAGGGCAGATAACACTGCTGTTGTGGTGCATCCCGATGCCGTTACCTATACCGAACCGAAAAAAACGTTTAAAGCCTGGCGCATCCAGAAACGCAGACACCTCAGCACGGCTCGCTATTATAAAACCGCCGACAAAACCCGCTTGGGTGTACACCTGGCTGCTCAGTACGGCTTTCTGTTCGGTGTGGTGCCCTTTGCCTTTTTTCAGGCCATTCCCCATCAGGTATGGATTGCCCTGGGTGCTTTGGTCTTGAAATGGATGGTGCAGATGGCGGTGCTGGCAAAAGCCGGACAAAGGCTCCAGGCCCGCGACCTCTGGTTTTTTTCGCCTATCTTTGAATTGCTGCTGATGGGACTTTTCCCCTTCTGGCATTTGGCTAACCGTTTTGTGAAACGCCACAGATGGAAATAAACAACAACTTATCGGATAAAGCTCAGCACGACTTCAAGTTGGTGAGGGCGGCTCTCGACGATGGCGATCAGCGTGCATACGCCGAGCTCATGGAGCGGTATAGGGATTCTATATATTTCATGTTGTTAAAAATGGTGCGGGTGAAGGACGATGCCGACGACCTTACCATTGAAGCCTTTGGCAAAGCCTTTAAGCGCCTCAGCCAGTACACCCCCAACTTTGCCTTCAGCACCTGGCTCTTTAAAATTGCCACCAACAACGCCATCGATTACCTCAGAAGGAAAAAGAACAACACCTTAAGTCTGGATAAAAGCTTCGAGAACGACGAAGGGGGAGAGTTCACCATGGAGGTAGCCACCGAGGGTCCTGATCCGGAGGAGAAAGTAATCCGCAAAGAAAAAATACGCTTAATGCGTGCGGTGGTAGAGAAGCTCAAGCCCAACTACCGCATGCTGGTAGAGATGCGTTACTTTGATGAGCTTTCGTACGAGGAGATCAGCGTTCGCCTCGACCTTCCCATTGGCACCGTAAAAGCCCAGCTTTTCCGTGCACGGGAGCTGCTCTACAACATTATGAAAAACGCCCAGCACCGCATTTGATGGCGGAGGTGGTTTCATTGCTTAAACGTTATTTCGATGGCCTCACCCCGAGGCAACAAGAGCAGTATGCCGCTATGCCCGAGCTGTATTCCGAGTGGAACGCCCGCATCAACGTGGTATCGAGGCAAGACCTGGAGCATCTGGCCGAGCGCCACATCCTGCACAGCCTAAGCATTGCCGCCTACGCCGATTTTGCGCCCGGCACCCGCCTACTCGATGTAGGCACGGGCGGCGGTTTTCCGGGCATTCCTTTGGCCATTTTGTTTCCCGAGTGCGAATGGGTGCTGGTAGACAGCATCGGCAAAAAAATACAGGTGGTGCAGGCCGTTGCAGAGGCCTTGGGTTTGAAAAACGTTGCCGCTCATCATCAACGCGCCGAGCAAACCAAGGGCACCTTCGATTTTGTGGTAACCCGCGCCGTTGCCCGCTTGGCCACGCTGTATCCCTGGGTGCAACAAAAGATCCACAACAACCAACGCAACGAACTCGAGAACGGAATCTTGGCCTTGAAAGGCGGCGATTTGGCCGAGGAGATTGCCGAGCTCACCGCCATCATGGCCAGGGGCAAGCGCGTGCCCGCACACTGCATAGAACGTCACAAGCTCTACGAGGCTTTTCCTTTGCCCTTTTTTGAAACCAAGCAGTTGGTGTATGTAAAGCGCCACTGCGTATAAATCTTTCGTTATGCAACACAACGTGCACACCACCTGGGAAGGCAACGACCATTTTGTGGCGGTGGTAAACGATGTGCCGGTGGCCATGGATCCCACGCCCGGCCAAGGCGCAAGCCCCAAGAAGCTGCTGCTGGCCGGCTTGGCCGGGTGCACGGGCATCGATGTGGTAGACATGCTCCGAAAAATGCGCGCGCTGCCCGAATCGTTCCGCCTCGAAGCATCGGCCGAGCTCACCGACGAACACCCCAAGGTGTATGCCAGCATTCACTTGCGTTATATTTTCGGTGGACCCCACCTCGATGCGGCCAAGATTGAGAAGGCGGTAACCTTATCGAAAACGAAGTACTGCGGGGTAAGCGCCATGCTGGCCAAGGCCTCCAACATTACCTTCGAGGTGGTGCTGGAGCCCGCTTCACCCGCGAATGGGTAGCGGTTTTTTTTCTTTTATGATGGTTCGTTTAGGCTTCCTTCCTGTTTTTTTTCGGGAGGTGGCATGTACGCGCTGATTCGGAACGTGCTGAAATAAGATAAGTCCACCGCCATGGGGCAGACCCTCTCCGGAGGTTTGGGCATAGAGGGGTTTTATTACCCATTCCAGTTCCTGGGGCAATCTCGGCTCTACGCTCAACTGTTCGCCTTTTTTCAGTTCAAGCTCCAGGTGGCGTTTGCTGCTTGGGGATTCTATGCGCAGCAAAATTTTTTCCTGCTTGTCTGGCAGGGCGGTAAAGTCATGCAGAGGCTTCCATAGGTTGGGTGCATATTTCCCTTGGGCGATGCGCTTCCAACGTGCCGTGTAGCCCGGCCGCAGGATGGGCAAATGCCATGTTGCCGGTCTGGGTGCCATGCTCCTGCGCACTTCCCAAGGCTCTGAGCTTTCTAAGCAATATAAGCTGTCTTTTATGCGTACGCTGCATCCCCTGTGCTCCAGCAAGAAGCCCTTGTCCTGGGTTTGATAGGTGATGCAAAAGGTGCTGTCGCGCTGCAACACCAATCGGCACAAGAAGGGTTGGGCAGGATTGGTGCTTTCGGCTCGGTAGTGCTGCGCACGTACACCCTGTATGAATAAAAGCAACATCAGCCAACACGTGGAAAGCTGACGATAAGAGCAACGCATTAAAACTTCATGCGAATACCCGCCAAGAAGTTGAAGCCCATGGTAGGGTATTGCAGCCAGCGCTGATAGCGGGTTCCGGCGAGGTTCTGAGTACTTAGAAAGGCCCCTATTTTTTGGTTGTAGCGGTAATTCACTTCCAATCCCGCATCCACCAGGCCTTTCAAGCGGTATTCAGAAAAGGGTTGCGCCGGGTTGTATCCGGGCATGCCGGCCGGATAATCGAAGCGCGCCCACTGACGCCCAATGTAGAGTAGGCTCACAGTGGCATCGAAACGCTCGTCGAAGCGGTAGGTTCCCGATACGCGCCCTTCCCAGTTTGGACGATACCAAGCCCGAGATTCCGTGGCCATGGTGTAGTGCCGATATACCACTTCGCCCTGAATTTTGAGGTTTTCCATCACGCGGTAATGGAAGCGGCCTTGACCTCTGATTTCATTTACGTCGTCGTACACCACCGCAAATTTGTGGTTGTAGGGCTGGTTGCCGGGTAAGGAGGCGGGATTGGGCGCATCGGCAAATTCGAGGCGGTTCACAAAGAAGGCTTGTTGCTGCCCTATGCTGTAGGCTCCGCTTACATCAAACCCGAAACGCTGTCCCAGGTTGCCTTTCAGGCCCAGCAAGGCTTCTACGGGTACGTTGCTGTTGCGTAGGTCGGCATTGGAAAACAAAAAGGGATTCTGCATGCTCAAGGCATAAAAGCTGTTGCGCTGGGTGCGTCCTTCTATGGCTGCATATACACTCATCACGTCGCGCACCACC
>JBEIVB010000101.1:0-7869 GCA_040374085.1 Flavobacteriales bacterium
AGGGGCTTGCGGGTTCCTTCAGTTTGCGTGTTGGTTGGGTACCTTACAATTCATTTTCTGGGCGGTGCGAAGTGCTACATCCAGCCTCAAGGCAGCTTGGGTTTGCACCCTTCTTATGATGCTCAATCTAACTTTTGTTGTACTCACAGCCCATGGCCTCACTGAGGTGATCACCACCTTTTTGGTTGCTGCCGGCACGGCTTGGTCGGTGCGTGGGGTTGCGGGTTTCCGGCACCCCGTTTTTTGGCCGGTGTTGCTGCTTATTGTGTGCATGCTTACCCTAACACGACCGGTGTTTGAAACCCTCATGTGGGTATGTGCTTTGTTTGCCCTGCGTGCTGCCTGGCCCCTCTCCCGAGGCTGGATTTCGCTGGGTGCCCTCGCTTTGTGCGCGTGGGCAATAGGGTATCAAATGCATCTCGTTGAGGCACAAACCGGACATTATAAAATTAGTTATATTGGTGAGCGAACCTTTAGCTGGTTCCTGGTATCCCAAACTTGGATGCAGGTGCACCCTTGCACCTATCAGTCTGCTAACGATGCAGTTGCAGGGTTGAGTATGGGTCAGCAGGTGATGTTTCTGCTCCATCATCCGCTCACAACGCTCTCGTGTTATTACGATAACGTAATGGAATCGCTCAATGGATTGGCCAATTTTCTGTACACCAACGATCCTTTTTCCCTTGTCTGGATGACCCGGCTGAACGGTATTATTTACCGGTTTCACACCTTTTTCCCCTTCGTGCTGCTCTGGGCATGGCGAGCAGGTTGGCAGTGGCCCGCGCCAAGGGTCTGGAGATTGTGGTTGGTCGGGTATGTCATTTGGCTTTACATGGTGGCTACCTCGGGCATTTCGTTTTGGCAGGGCGATCGTTTGCTGTTGCCGCTCTGGCCTTTGTTTTTGGTGGTGTATGGGTGGATGGCCTGGTGGTGGCTGCAGCGCGCCAATCGCCGCAAAGCAAACCTTTAGGTTTTCCAGCCCTGGTGGGTGTGGGTTCTCACGATGCGCCAGGCTTCTTGCCGTACGTCGTTTCGCTCCCGAAAGGTCCAGGCGGCCTGGGTGGCCTGTTGCTGGGCGGTTTGCAGGTCAACGAGAGGAAAGGGGTAATGGACACCCAACACCAATCCGGCCCATTGCTGTTCCATTTCACTGGCCAGCCAGGGTTGGTGGCGCAGGGGTATGGGCAGCACGTTCAGCTCGGGCACCCAGCGGCTGATGAACACCGCCTCGGGGTCGTGCTTTTGCCCATTGAGCACGGGGTTGTAGATGCGCAAGGTGTTGGCACCGGTTAACCCGGCCTGCATCTGCACTTGCGGATAGTGTATGCCCGGCTCATAATCTAAAAACTGCCGTGCCAGAAACTGGGCCACCCAAAGCCAGTCTTGCCTAAGATGAAAGCACCAAAACGAAACCAGCATAGCCCGGAGCCTAAAGTTGATGTAGCCGGTTTGCACCAAACAGCGCACGGCGGCATCTACCAAGGGCACTCCGGTTTTTCCCTGCTCAAAGGCTACCTGCCAGTCGCTGCGGTGAGTGGTTTCCCAGTGCAAATAGGCTCGGTTAATGGGCTCCTGCTCCATGCGGCATTCTTGCTCGAATTTTTGAACAAAGTGGCAATGCCACCTCAAACGCGAGCGAAAGGCAATTATGCCCATAGGCATGCGGTTGGATGGGGTGCGGGGCACACGGCTCTCTTGCCACACACGCCTGAGGCTGAGGTTGCCCCAGGCCAGGTAGGGCGATATGCGCGAGCAGGAGCTGCGGCTGGCTTCGGGTTTGCTCAACAAGAGGTGGTAGCGTTTGCATCGACCCTCTAAAAAGCTGTTCCAATAGCGCTCTCCGGCCCTTTCACCGGGTGGCTGCCAGCCGCTTGGGTAGGCAGACAGTTGGTTGTGTAGGGTTTCGGTTAGCCTCCATTCGGTTGGGGTGCACAAGGCTTGGCCCAGAAGCATGGGGTTGGGGGTTTCCAAGGGAGCCTCCATCACGCAATCCCAGTTTTCTTCCCAGCCTTTGCGGTCGCGCAAACCCCTCATTACGGCGTTGCTGGGCAGCTGGTGCCAAGGTATGTTTCGGGCCGAAAACCAGGCACGCATGCGGCGGTCGCGCTGAAAGCTTATGGCGTTGCCGGTTTCCTGATGGCCGTACACAGCCTTTACCTCATATTGCTCCACCAAGTGCGCAAAGGCCGATTCGGCTTCGGTCTCGGCTACCCAAAGGCCTTTGCCCGATAAGCGCTGGTTCAAATCCAACAACGACCCATAGGCAAACTGCCAATGCCGCAAGGCCCAGTCGGGCGATTGGCGCTGCGATGGCTCAAAGAGAAAAACAGCCACCACAGGCAAGCCGCTCTCTATGGCACGTGCCAAGGGAGCATGGTCATGAAGGCGCAGGTCCCGTTTGAGCCAAACTAGGTTTATGGGTGTTCGCACGCTGTATGAACAGCGCCAAGGCGCAGAGGTTTACGCCTGCTGAGGAGAATTTCTGCGGTTGGCCCACCAACGCTGTATGCGGTGACGAAAGGCATACACCACTAAGCTCATCAATATGACGTAGGGAATGGCCATGAGGTATAAGATGCCGGTGTTTAATCCATCGGCTATACTGCCCCCGTTGGACTGGTTGGAGGTAGGTATGGCTTTGCACATGGCACATTGCGCCAAGGCTGTGCCGGACCTAAATGAGAACCACCAAAGGATAATGAACAGTGAAACTATGCGTTTCATTGATAATATGGACTGATGAGGAAGTACACAATGGGACCGGTAACGGCCACGTAGAACCAAATGGGCCAAACGATTTTTCCAAGTTTGCGGTGCAACCCAAATTCGGCGGTAAGCCCACGGTATGCGGTAAAGAGGATGAAGGGAAGCACTACGGCAGCCAAGAAAATGTGGGTGAGGAGTATCACCAAATATACGGTGCGTATGGTGCCTTGGCCTCCAAAACGGGTTTCGCCTGCTAAGAGGTGATGTAAGATGTAGGAAACCAAAAAGGCCACGCTCAGCCCAAGGCTCACCATCATGATTTTCTTATGAAGAAGGTATTGCTTGCGCTTCACAGCCACCAGAGCCGCTACCAGCAATACGGCTATGATGCTGTTCAATATTGCGTTGATACGAGCAAAGATGTGCACATCGAAACCCAGTTGAACGTCGAGTTTTATTTTACCCAATACCACCACGGCTGTAAATACAACGGCGGAAAAGAGGTAGATGAGGCGCTTGGCTTTGGGATCGTTTTTTTCGAGGGTGGCCGGAATCATGCTGACTTTTTTTCTGTATGAATAACCCAGCGCGGGTCAGTTTGTTCGGGGTTTTAACCTTTGCCGATGCGCTTGCGGTGGTTGCGCTCATAAGCCACCTCGGCATCCAGCACCACCAATTCCTGAATGAGGCGATCAACGTCTTTGATGGAGGTGCCGTCGTACAAGCCCCGTATGCAACCCTGTGGGTCTATTAAAACGAGGGTTTCGCTGTGGGTAAAGTCGTTGGGGTCTGAACTGTTTTGCAGGGCATTGAGCAAAAAGCTGTTTTTGGCAAGCTGATATAAGCTGTCTTTGTTGCCGGTTAGAAATACCCACTTTTTGGCCTGGGCATGCACGTTGCGCGCATAGGCTTTCAATACTTCGGGTTTGTCGTAATCGGGGTCAACGGTAAAAGAAACAAACCGAACGCCTTTCAAATGGTTGGTCCTCTCCTGAACGCGGTAGAGGTTGGCGGTCATTTTCGGACAAATGGTTTGGCACCGGGTAAAGATGAAGTCGGCCACGTATACCTTGCCTTCCAAATCGGCGCTGCCGAAGACTTCGCCCTCCTGGTTTACCATTTTCCACGGCTTTATGCGGTGGTAGAGGGTGTCTTTTCCGTTGGCCGCCAGCTGAGACGGACCATAATGCGGAAGCGATATAAATATGGGCTTATCGCCTTCGGTGAGGGGCTTTCGGATGACGAAAAAATAAAACACCAGACACAAGATGCCTGGTGCTAAGAAGAAAAGGAGAAGGCCAACAATCTTAGAAGGCCTTGCCCGGTTTGGGGTTCCCATGTAATGGAAGACGCTTATTCTTTGTGGTGTTCGCCACCTTCGTGCTTGCCGGCATCGTGCGCGCCGCCTTCATGAGAGCCGCCTTCGTGGCTGCGGGTGGTGTGATCCTGTGTGGTTACGTTGTGTTCCATTTCATATCGTCCATCGCGCGAGTAGGTTCCTTCGGAAAGGTCAACCAAGGCTACGAGGTACAAAACAAACACACAAAACGGCACCAATACTGTGTAGCGAAAAAAGCGGGTCTCGTCGCCAAGGTGCATAAAGGAAAGTACGATGTAAGCTGCCTTCACCAAGGTTAAGGTGATGAATATGCCTTTTAGGGTCAATCCGGATTTACCTGCAGATTGCAATCCCCATTGTTCGGCGTTCATACCAATGTAAAGCTCTGCCAAGGTGATGCCCAGCATGATCCAGAACACCATCCACAATTTCTTGCGCTTCTGTTTGCCGGCTTCCTCACTGTGGTGGGCCAGCAGTTCGTAACTTGGGTAATCGTCGTGAAATTCAGACATGACCGTTTTGTTTAGAGGAGATAAAAGAAGGTGAACACAAACACCCAAACCAAATCCACAAAGTGCCAATAGAGACCTACTTTCTCTACCATCTCATAGTGGCCGCGCTTTTCGTAGGTTCCGTTGAGAACGTTGATGAAGATGATGACGTTGAGCACCACGCCGGAAAATACGTGGGTTCCGTGAAATCCGGTGATGAAGAAGAAGAAGTCGGCAAAAACCGGCAGGCCGTATTCGTTGTAGGTGAGGTTGGCTCCATGGAAAACGGTTTCTACCCATTTGCCGTCTTGCAGCACCAAACGCTTGGCACCCTCAGCGGTTCCTTCAATGAAGTGGTACCACTCCCAGGCCTGTGAGCCAACGAAGGCTGCACCGCCCACAATGGTAGCGGCCATCCAAACGGTTACGCCTTTGCGGTCGTTGCGGTGGCCGGCCTCTACGGCAAGCACCATGGTAACCGAAGACATAATCAGAATAAAGGTCATAAGACCTACGTACGCCAAAGGAAGATGCCCTTCGTAAAAAGGGAAGTGGGTAAATACGTTACCCGGATTGGGCCATAAATCACCAAACTTGTGGCGCATGAAGCCATACGCTGCCAGTAAGCTGGAGAAGGTGAATGCATCTGAGATGAGGAAGAACCACATCATCATTTTGCCGTAGCTGACCCCAAACGGCGATACGCCGCCTTTCCAATGGTTCTCTACTGCATGTCCTTGGTTTGCCATAAGCCTGTAAAAAGGGTATTGCGTTGAATGTTTTTAACCCGGGCAAAAATAGGCCCCTACCCGTTGTTTTCCAAATGGAGAGAAAAATTGAATGCGCTGATTATCAGAAGCTTATAAGCCTCAGGCCGCAAAGGCCAAAAAGCAGAGCAAATAAATCCACAGCAAATCGAGGAAATGCCAAAAGATGTTGGCCAGTTTCAAACCCAAATAATCCTCCGGTCCATATTTGCCTTTGTAGGCCTGAACGGTGGTAACCAATAAGGTAATTAAGCCTCCGGCCAAGTGCAGGAAGTGCATCCAGGTAAGGATGTAAAAATACTGCCCTGCTGCGGTGGCGCTTTTGCCGGCGAAATAAATGTTTTGGTTCACCAGCTCGCGCCAACCGGCAAACTGAAAGCCCACAAAACCCAAGCCCAGCACCAAGGCAGAAAGAAGTCCATAAACGCTTTGCTGGGTTTGGCCTTGCTTCCCTTTTTGATAGGCCCAGCTCATGGCCACCGAGCTGAGCAGCAGTAGGCCGGTGCTGAAATAAAATTCGGCCGGCAAACGAAATCCACCCCAGTTGCCCTCGGCTTTGCGCACAATGTAGGCACTGGTTAATCCCCCAAAAAGCATAACCATGCTGCCCATAGCCAGGTAGAGCATGGGTAGGGCGGTTTTTTGTCGGATGGCTTTGCGCATGGCTTTGCGCTCTTCTAATGCAGGGGAGGGTGTGCTCATTGTTTGTCTAAATACATGATCAACTGCACCAAGGGCAGGTAGGCGAAGGACCCGAACATGAGCTGGCGGGCCGAAGCCACAGTGCACTCACGATAAACCCGGATGGCTTGCCAGGAAAACAGAAGGCTAAGAACGACAGAGAGAATGGTGGCCACTATGCCGGTGAGGTGAAAGAAGTTGGGCAACAACACCATAGGCAGCAGGCTTAGGGTGTACACCATGATCTGGAACGCCGATTCTTTGCCCCTGCCTTTGGAAGAAGGGAGCATTTTGAAGCCGGCCTTCAAATAGTCGTCGTGCAGCACCCAAGCGATGGCCCAGAAATGTGGAAATTGCCACATAAATTGAAGTCCAAACACCAGCCAGGCGCCCACATCAAATCGCCCGGTTGCAGCCACCCAGCCCAACAGGGGAGGCACAGCCCCGGGAAAGGCTCCAACGAATACAGCAAAGGGGGTTTTGCGTTTCAACGGGGTATAAACAAGGGTGTATGAAACGAGCGCAAAGGCACCCAAAGCCCCGCAGATGGGACTCACCCAAACGGTTAGAAACACAAGGCCAAGCAGCCCGGTAACAATGGATATGGTATAGGCCTGGCCCAGGCTCATGCGACCCGAGGGCAAAGGACGGTCGCAAGTGCGCGACATGAGCTTGTCCAAGTCCCGCTCCATAATTTGGTTGAAGCCGTTGGATGAGGCGGTTACCAGGAATCCACCCAGCACCATCATGGTTAGGGTGAGCCCGTTTATGTGCTCGGCTCCAAACAGATAGCAAAGCGCAGCAGACAGCACCACCAAGGAGGCCAGACGCAGTTTGGTAAAGGCAACCCAGTCGGCCGGACGTTTGCGCACGGGCTCTGCAACAAGCTCTTGCTCTGTGCCGGTAATGGGTAGGGTAGGGTTCGACATGCCTTCAAAAAAAGCGGGCCAAAGGTAACCAAATTCGAAGGCAACCCCCGTTGTGTTCCGCATTCCTTGAAACCGTTTTAGGCGGTCATGGTTCGCGGTTGCACAATAATTTTTTCCCCGCGGTGTTTTGTAGCTTTGTCATCCGCTGATGCCCAACGTATTGAAAAAATCGCGCCTTACCCTTCTTCTTTTGCTCACCCTCTCGGTGCACCTCATGGCCCAGGAAACGGCCATTGGTCAGTGGCGCGATCACCTTGCCTATACCAACGGCAGAATCGCGGTGGATGCCGGCAATAAAGTGTATTGTGTGGCCAGTGGAAACTTATTTTATTACCACAAGCAAAACCAGGAAATCGTTCGCCAGAGCAAGGCCGAGGGCTTCTCGGATGTAGACATCACCGGAATGGCCTACGATCCCCAAACAGGCATTCTCCTCCTGGGCTACCGCAACACCAACCTTGACCTTCTTCTGCCATCGGGCAGCATTTTAAACATGCCCGATATTTATCAGAAGTCCATTCTTGGCAACAAAACCATCAACGGAATTACCTCCATCAATGGGTTGTTTTACGTTTCCTGCGGGTTTGGCATTGTGGTGCTCGATCCGGTGCGCAAAGAGATCAAAGATACCTACACCCTATCCACCGGTGGCACCTTGGCCTCGGTGCAGCAGGTGCAACGCAACGGCGATACGCTCTATGCTGCTACTTCTTTGGGCTTATATAAATCCTATGCCAACGATGCGTTTCTGAGCGATCCGTCTCGTTGGGTGAGAGAAGCCTATTGGGCCGGAAAGCCTCTGTTTCGCATGGCTTTTTTTCAAGGCCGTTTGTTCACGTACACCAACACCAACGCCGGGTTGGGACAACTCTTCAGCCGCAGCCTCGACAGCACCTCCTGGCGCCCTTTTGCCACCGACCTCACCTACCGCATTTTCAGCATTGCCGCTGCTGCTC
>JBEIVB010000049.1:0-18367 GCA_040374085.1 Flavobacteriales bacterium
CAAAAATAGGAATTAAAAGTCAATATTCACCAAACGAGCCACCCTTCCGTTTGGGGCTTATCGGCCAAATTGCCGTTTTGCCTAAACCCGGCTGAGTGCTTGCGTTTATCCGGTGACTTCCTGTAAAAACTGCTTCGAACCTCAGGCCTTTGCCCCCAAAGCCTGCGCGAACAGAATCGCTAACCCAAAGCTCCGATTCGCGTTTCAACCCATACGATGCCCAAAACACCAGAAGACTAAATGCGGCCTAATTTTGGGGGTTGTCCATTAAATTCCTCAGCAAGGGGAAAAGTGCCTGGTTCCGCAATCCATGCGAAACCCCGCGGCAACCTCTGCGCCTAAAACGTGCAGAAAAAAAACACGGGGGCCCTCCGGCCCCGCCCCTCAACGCAAAATTACAACCGAAGGCGACCTTTAGTCGTGTGTTAAACGTTTATAAGCGTTTATACACGTTTAAAAACGGATGACGTGTTGCACGGGTAAGGAATTGGGGTGAGGAAATATGCTCCGCCGCGGGCGGCAGCAGGAGAGGCAACATCCCCGAAATGGAGGTCTCACAATTGGTCCACAGAACCGAGTTCGGCTATCTGTGCCGGGGGGATCGCAATCGTGGAAGTTCAACAGCGCAATCGCCTTGCCGGAGAAGGAGAAATCCGGTTTCTCAGGAATTGGAGTAAGATTTGAATCTCGATATGCGGGTTTGAGGGGGCCACTACGGCCGCGCGTTTCCCAATTTGTTAACCATGCCAATGGGCAAATGGTATTGGGCCCCGAAAAACGGCACGCATGCATCCAGTAGGGGAATGCAGCTTATTTTGTTTATCAAAAGAGGATATTATATGAAACATTTTAATCGATTTATGAGCAACAAAAAAATCCTTGTTTAAGAATATCTCAATAAAAGTTAAACAATAATTAAGTTACATTCGTTTTGAACAGAGTTGAAGGCGCACATCAACCCAAAAAACGCGGAGTAACCGAAAATCCTCAAGAGTAGGAACACAAAAATCCAACAAAATGGAACACTTAAAGATTGCAAGTGACAATTACGTTGCCTTTACGTTCTTTATCGGAACGATGGCCATGATGGCGGCATCGGTATTCTTCTTTTTTGAGCTCAACAACACCTCTCAAAAATGGAGAACCTCTGTGTTGGTATCGGGATTGATAACCTTTATTGCAGCAGTACACTACTACTACATGAGGGGTTATAACCTGGAAACGGGAGAATCTCCAACCTTCTTCCGATATGTAGACTGGATCCTAACGGTTCCGTTGATGTGCGTAGAGTTTTATTTGATTACCAAGAAAGCCGGCGCAAAAATTGGTTTGCTGTGGCGTTTGATCATGGCCTCCTTGGTGATGCTCGTTACCGGCTACTTTGGTGAAACCATTGACCGCGAAAGCAGTGTGATGTGGGGCGCCATTTCCGGAGCTGCCTACTTCTACATTGTGTACCTAATCTGGTTTGGCGAAGTGGCCAAATTGTCTCAGGACGCCGGTCCGCAGGTAGCCAGAGCAACCCGCATTCTTGCTTGGTTTGTACTGGTGGGTTGGGCCATTTATCCCTTGGGTTACATCCTGGGTACACCGGGCGGACTGTTTGGCATGCAGTTGGTTTCCGACCCTGCAGCAGCAGCCCATTCCATGGACATCGTGTACAACATCGCCGATGCCATCAACAAAATTGGATTTGGCCTGGTGATTTATTCCCTATCGCGCAAAGAGGATTAATCCTCTTCACATACTCCTAATAAAAGGGCGAGATTGCTTAAGGCGATTTCGCCCTTTTTCATTAGAAAAGCTTTCGAATCTGGCGAAAACAGAAAACGCTAACCAAACGTAAATTGCTGGTTTGAATAACAAAACGTCTGAAAACAGTGGGTTACCACTTTCCTTCTTAAAACCTCCGATTGCTGGTTTGGGGTGCAAACCGAACATCGTTTCATTTTGTGAGGAATGCAATAAGCATAGATTAGAGCAAAAGGAAATCCGCTCAAAAGAGTTGTAGCCGAGAACCAAAGGATTGTTTACTCCCCGGAGGTTGGAGGTTGGTTTTGGTTGAGGGTCAATTGCTTGGGCAGTCCTACCCTACGCAACATCTCATTCGCCTTGGCCAACTTGTCCGGAAACAAAACCAAATCGTCGTATTTGTTCAACGACTGGTCAATGGTGACGATTGGGACTTTCCGTTTTTTTAATTCGGAGGTTATTTTCATGTGCGAATAATCTCTCATCAAAGGTAATCATTACTTCTGCTTTCGTCGAACCAGAAAGCCAACATATTCAACATTTTTTCTGAAAGGCTCCCAATCATCAGCTCGTTCACCCAAAACCTCAAAATCGGTTTCTATATCGGATAGGAATTTGGTTATCCCCATTCTATAGAGTCTTGTCCTAGACCTTGTGCTGCCGGCTGCATATATCCATGATTGGGGATATCTGTCGGTGAACGCGTACAGGGATGCAACGACGGTGGCTAAGACTTTCTCGCTATCACCGTTATTTGATATCACCGCATCATCAATGTCGCCGGTGGATGGGTCTTTATCGCCGAAGGCTAGGTTGTAAACATCCTTGATGTTTGTAGGCTGATATCGAACCAACTTGTGAATCAATCCTCTCTTCCCCTCACTGATAAATTCAAAAGTCAGCAATGTATCGCTGGAGGCTAAAGGATATTTGGGCAATTTCATAATCTAAACTTGTATAAGATTTGATGTCTTTATGGGTACAAATTTAGATGGACAACCATCGGATTGCAATACCCTTGTTCGTTCAGCCTATCGAATGCTGCACACCCTCTAAGGAACCAATACCTTTTGCATTATCCTTACAAAAGGGCGGGATTGCTAAAGGCGATTTCGCCCTTTTTCGTGGAACCCGAATAACATCGGACCAGCCCTTCACGCTACCCTTCAATAATCCTCCATAGCCTTCCCAAACCCTTCTTCCATCTTTTGAAAAACCTCCAGGGCCAATGGAAGAAAACGCTCCTGGGCCAAGTGCTTCACGGTTTCGAGGTCGGGAACGAGGTAATCGAGCTGAGAAATTTTATAGGTCTGCTCCAAAGGTCCCCGCTCTATTTTGATGAGGTACTTCTGATTGAAGCTGAAGATGCTGATGTGGGCCTGGGGATGCGCTATTTCGGCTACTACTCTCATGGGCGTGTGTAAAAGATAAAACTGGAAGGAATGAACCCCACGGAAATGGGATTGCCGGCTTGTCCGCTTGGGCTGTAGGGCACGATTCGACCGGGTTGCACATAATCGAGGGCATCGGCCACCCAAAGGGTTCTCGATATGGGGTCTAATCCCAGCCCATACCAGTTGGCGCCCGAGGAAGCGGTGGCCAAGGTAGTGAGCTGGGGTGCCCACTACCCGAACCAGGCTGTTGGCACCCGAAAGGGCAAACAGGGTATCGGCTTGTGGGGTGCATTGTAGGCTTTTTAGCGCCTTGCTCTCGGGAAACGTAAAGCGGGTGGTGGCGGTTCGGGATTGCACATCTACCTCCATCAAACGCGCGGTGCCCCCCGAGCCAAAAGGCGGACGGGTGGCCACCCACAGGCGGTTGTCGCGCACCACCACCTCCAGAGCCCAGGCGGTGCCCAGGGAAATGCTGTCGGTAACGGCATCCGTAATTGGATCTATGCCGTAGAGATGGGTGCGCGCGTAGTTGCACACCCAAACCTTTCCGCCCAACACCGCCATCTGCTCGCACCAGCCCGATAAGGGAATTTGGCCCACCTTGGCGTATTGGGTGAGGCTAACCACGTGCACGCGGTTGGCATAAAGATCGGTTACATAGGCTTTGGTGGCCGAAACGGGTATGAGGTAGCGCGGAGAGCCCAGTCCGGAAATGGTATGCAGGCTTGCAAAGGTGCTGTCGTGCATCACCTCGAGGCGGCCGGAGTTGTTTACCACTGCCCACACCTCGCCCGAACGGTGCCACAAGCTTTGCACCACATCGCCCAATCCCCTTGCGTTTGCGGCCCGAAAGGCATCGGACAAGGCACCCGTTGAGGTTGCAGAAAAGGCATGCAAAGAGGCATTGCCCTGGGTGTAGTTTCCTTCGCAGGCCACCAGGCTCCAACGCCCTTTTGCACCGCCACCCACCGGTGGCTGAGGCATGGGCAAGGCATCGCGCTTGCAAGAAGAAAGCGCGCCCAAAACCAGAAACAGAAGACATAGCCTATGCATGGTGGTTGGTTTTGCTGCCCATGGTGATGGTGCGGTTGGCCTGCCCGTGAATGCGCACCTGCAACAACCATTGCCCCGCAAAGGCTTGGTTTACCCAATGCACCAGCTCGTTTATCCGTGCACCCACGGCCTCGGCCGGACACTCTACCACGGTTTCAAAAGGGGTTACCACCAGAGGATAACCCCAAAGCCGAATGCGGGCAATGGCCTCATCTACGAGCGGAAAGCCCTGCTCCACCTCAACCAGTGGAATCCATTGTATGCCTAAGTTTACGAGGTTGATCATGGTTGGTGCACGAAGGTAAACGACAAGTGCTTGCCACCCGCATCTTCCACCACACCGTGCAGCAATCCCCCGGGCAAAGCATGGGTTTGAAGGATAACTTGAATTGACTCAAGATGTTGTATACCAATGGTTTGACCTAGTTGATTAAACCAATAAACAACCTTCCACCTACCCTCCGGCAGAACGATAAACGACGAGGCCGGGTTGGGGAAAACGCTTAAGCTGCCGGTGTTGGGCGGAATGCCACCGGGGTTTTGCTGGTGCAGCACCGCCACCCCATCGAGGTCGAAACCGCCCGAGGGGAAGTTGGTGGGCCAGGGGTCGTTTACCCATCTGCCCTGGCCATCGGTGGTGCCAAAAGGCTCTTGCACGCAACCCACCGCATCTACCACCCGCACAAACCGAACGCGGTTGGGGTCGAGAAGGGAATCAGCAGGCAGATCGGCCAGGTCGAAGGGGGTGCCGTAACCCCAGCGGTACTTACCCGCCAGTCCGTCGATCTGAACAGGATCGAGGTAATCGAAAGGCCCCACCTGAGGACTCTCGGGGGTGAGGCTGGTAGCCGAAAACCGCTGCCAGTGCAGGCTGTCGGTGCTCACCTCAACAAAGGCCAGCTCGAGGAAGCGGTTTTCGAAGCCGTTTTCAAACACAGCAAAATCGGGTCCCGGGCCATCGGCAATGGGAAAGGGAAAGGTGAGCACGGCATGGCCTCCGTCGCCCAGGCTCACCACCCCTCGGGCAAGGGCAGGACCAACGGCGTTGCTGTCGGCACCGGCAGAGGCATAGCCCGAATCGGGCACAGCCAGGCAGCGTAAGCCCCGCACCACGGTGCACCCGCTGGCCCAGTTCACCACAGCCGAACTGTCGGCTTTTATGGCCGTGGTGCCCGGCTCACCGGCCCCGGGCGCAAACTGCCCCAAGGCGGGTAAGGCAAGCAAGAGAAGCCCAAAGGCAAGAACGGAATGCCTCACGGGCGGACGATTTTGGTGTGCATCACTCCTGATTCAGAAGAAAGGCGCACGGTGTAGATTCCCGCTGGAAAGGGCGCAAGGTCTAGGCTCACCATACCGCTGTTGCCTGCCGGCCAAGTGCCCATGCAGCGACCATCGGCAGCAAACACCTGCAACTGCCCCACCGAGCCAAAGGCTTGGGGCAAACGAAAGTGCGTGAGCCCCGCGCTGGGGTTGGGGTAGCCGGTAAGTTGAGAGCGCCCATAGCTGGGAATGCCCACTATAAAATCGGCCACCACCTGATCGATGCAGAAAAATGCCGGGGTGTTCATGCCAAAGGTGCCCACATCGCTGGAGGTCAACCTAAAGACCAAACTGTCGCAAGGTGCGTTGCCAAGAAGCAGATACCGCCAGTTGTTGACGATGTAATCTTGGCTGTTGTCTGAAAACCGAAAATCGGCCAGATAGAACTCCGTGGTTTCGCTCATTTGTCCAACAAACCACCGCTCGATGGTTAGAAGAAACCAATCGGGATCGTTGCCGCTGGGTCCTCCAAATTTTTTGGCAAAAGCATCGCCCAATTCCATGCTGCGGGCCGCATAGGTGGTATTGGTGATGCGCAGAGCAAGGGGAAAAACATATGGCTGAAGGGTGCGCAGCACAGCCTGGTTCTGCCCCACGGCGTACTGCAGCGACTGGTAGCCCGAGCCGGCACGGCTGGCGTAGAGGTTTCCGTAGCCGGGGGTGAGGCTGTCGGCTACCTTCGATACGGCAAAGCCTTTGGACCAATAGCCTCCAAAAGTGTCGTATTGGTTTTGGAAACTGAGGTTGCCATCGGTAAACCAATGAGCGCTGCTGCCCTGCCCGTTCCAATAGTTGCCGATGAGGGGTATGGAATCGAAGGAGCTCACCATGGGTTGTGCCCAGGTGGTGTTGGCCAAGCCAAGTAAGCCAAAGGCAAAACGTAAAACTTGCTTCATGTGTTTAATTTTAAGATGTTGTTTTAGAGGATGTTAAGGCACTAATGAGCCAAGTAATTTGAAGGGAGAAACTCTGCAAGGGCATGGGGCGCTGGGGCACCAGTTGGTAGGCCTGTCCGCTGAGGTTCTCTGCCCATAATGCCATGCGCAGACGTTGGTTACGGGGTAGCTTGAGGCTAAAGGCAACCTCGGCATCGAGCAGCCAAACCCCGCTGAGGGCGGCTTGGTTGGCGGCATCGGCGTAGCGCAGACCCAAGTACCGAAGGGCGGGCCGTATGCTTAGGTTGCGGTACTGCACCTGGCCGCGCACCAGGCTCTGCCAGAACGGAACCAGCATGAGCTGGGCCCCAACGGTTTGGTCGCCTGAAAAACGGGGCTTGGTGTTGTAGGTGCGGGTGTAGCTGGCCTGAAGGTCGAGGGTGAGGTGAAGGATTCCAGGCTTGGGAGAGCAGTGCAGGCTGTGACGGGTTTCCACACAGGAGGCCTCCACCAGGCCCAGGTTTTGGGGTTGCCAATAGCCGCCAATGGGTATCCATTGAATCCAGTTTTCCACACGGCGCAGGGTAAGGGAGAGGTCGTGCTCGGCCTGCACCTTGCCGTAGGGTTGACTGGTTTTGAGTCCGGCCTCGGCGCTTAGGCTGGTTTCGGGCAAGAGGCCGGGATTGCCGCCGGGCTGCCAGTACCAGTCGTTGAGTCCGGGAAACCGGAACCCGCTGCCGGCGCCCAGCCTCAGCTTGGTTGCGGTATGGCCCAGCTCTACCCTACCCTGCATCACCGCCGGAACCCGGCGACCGGGACTGGCATCTTGTCGGGCGCTGAGGGTGGCTTCCATCCACGAGAAGGGCTTGGTGCCTGCTTCAACCATGATGCCCCGGCGTTGCCACACCACACCCACTGGAATTCCTCCTCCTGCAGCGCGGGTGTGTTGGGCATCCATGAGGATTTTAACCCACACACGGTCGCCCAGAAAGTGGCGCTGAATCCAGCCTTTGCCCAGGAAGGTATGGGCTTGGGTGGCCGATGAAAGGCGTATTTGAGGGTCGGTGTAGTGTATGCGATCGTTCCAATAGCCGCCCTGAACCTGCCAGATCCAGAAAGCAGACTCCCCTTTGCACCAGGCCACCACACGGCCCTGGGCGTCGTCTTGACGGGCCTCAGACAGGTCTTGAACAAAGGTGGGTGGAATGCCCCTTGAGGCCTGAGTGAACCACCCGCTGAAACCCAGCTCGGAGCGTTTACCCAAGAATCGACCCACCTCAAGAGAGGCGCTGCTGAGGGTCATGCGGTTGTTTTGAAGAACAAGAAGGGGCCATCCGGGCTGCTCGGGGTTGCGGTATGGGAAATCGCCGGTTTGGGTGCGTCGGTAGGCTTTGGCCTCCAACCATGCTTTACCCAAGGCTTGCCGGTGTTGGAATCCGGCTTGTGCCTCGCCAAAGCTGCCCACCCCGCCCATAACCAGGGTTTGGCACCCTTGCCGCAGGGCCGCGTGCTCGCCCAGCACCAAGGCACCGGCCAGGGCACCGCCTCCCTGCTGAATGCCGGCCGACAGGCCCTGCATGTGCAGGCTCCCCAGCATGAAGGCCGGCAAAAGGCTGAAGTCGGTTTGAGCCACCATGGGGTTGCGCAGGTCGAACCCACGCCACACCACCGCGCTTTGGGCCGGGCTGGAGCCGCCCACCGAGAGGCTGCCCACGCCATTGGGGCCATAGGTTCGAACGGCCATGCCCACCTCACGGCCCAGGACCTGAGCCAGGCTGCCAAAGGCATCGGCCGAATCGGACCGCACCAGCCTGCCCGGGTCAGACCCAGGAGCAAGGGTTACCTGCACCAGCAAGGGCCGTATCCAATGCGCGCTGTCGGACCCCGGAAAACCGGAGCCGGGCGAAACACCCAAAGCAGAAAAAAGAAACGGTGCTAAAGCAAGCATGCAGGCGTTTTATGGGGTGGGCCATCGGAAGCCATGAACCACAATGCACCCTACGGGATTCTCCAATCCGGCAGGCAGCCTGCAATCCATCGCCCTTTTGACCCGAAGGGGTTTGGTTATGTGATGCAGGCAGGTCTTCTGACTCATGCTGCCCTTGCGAAACCATTCGCTGGGCCATCCTTCCTTCCCACCCCGTTGGGGCAGTGGTGTTGGACGTTGCGGGGGCTTGTTGCCCTCGCGCATTTACAGCAGCGGGAACTGTTGCCGGATTGCACGGCATTCCCTCTTAGGCAACCCGCTTGGGGCTGCACCTTCATCGGCGCAAAGGTAACAGAAGAAAACGGGATTTTATCCGCAGCCCCGACAAGCGCAAAATGGACTTATTGCCGAGTGGCCGATAGCGTATAGGCCTCGCTGCCTCCGCTGCCATCCTCGGCCGAGAAGCGCATAGAGAAACCATCGGCCCCATCAAACGAGCCGCTGCCGCTGAGCGTATAGCCCGAAACCGATTGGCGGGACAGTTGCAGGGAAGTGCCGCTGACCGTTATAAGGGCTTGGTTGTTGAACCCGAGGTTGAAGAAATTACCCGCTTTGAACTGCCCGGCAGCGCTGCCTTCTGCAATTTGAATGGCATAAGAGGACCTTGTGCCCGTGCGGGTTTGGGTTTCGGAAACCGCCCAGGAACCGCTGAGGGTTTTGGCCGCATCGGCCCCATCTTTTGTGCAGGAGGCCAAGGCCACCATCGCAATAAGCAACAACCGTTTCAAGAGCCTCGTTCTGATTTTATATGACCAACGCAATATACTCCGGCAAAGATAAGCACCGTGGCCAAGACCTGATGCAGGGTTAAGGCATACTTGCCTACCCAAAGGGCAATGCCGGTGGCTATAAGGGGTTGCAGGTAAATGTACACGCTCACAACCGATGGATTCACCCACCGCATGGCTAAGTTGTTTAAATAATAAGCCAAAAAGGTAGTGCCCACTACCACATAGGCTACCGCGCCCCACACCCAAAGCGGAAGGGTGCTCCAGCCGATATCGGTAAACTCTGTCCAGCCAAAAGGCAAGACCCAGAGCAATCCGGGCAGAAAAATCCACTTCATCAGTCCAATTGTGGGATAGCGCTGCATGAGGGGTTTGGCCAGCACCAGATAAAGCCCCCACAACAGGGCGTTGATGAGGATGTAGAAATCGCCCAAAGGGTTTCCGGCAGCAGCCGCGCCTGAACCGGAGGCAATAAGCCACCAGGCTCCGCAGGCTCCCAGCATTACCCCAATGCCTTTGGCGGGAGTGAGCTTCTCGCGGCGAAACGCCAGGGCCAGCACCAGCACCAAGATGGGTGTGCACACCATGATGATGGCGGCGTTGATGGGACTGGTTAGGCTGAGGCCTTTGAAAAAGCAGAGCTGGTTGGCGGCCACGCCCACCATGGAGCACAGCAGCAGTCGGGGCCAATCGCTGCGCTGAATGCGCACCTTACCCTGAAACGCCCCAAACAGCCAGAACAGCAGAGCGGCACCGGCCACGCGCAGGAGGATGAATCCAAACGGGGGCAAATACGTGGGCATGATGCCTTTGGCAATGCTGTAATTGGCTCCGTAAAGGATCTGGGCCGACAGCAAGGCCGCATGGGCCTTCCACTTTTCCTGCATGGGGCAAAGGTACACGATTGCGGGTGGGCGTAATGCGTACCTTTAGCCTCCGGCCATGACAACACCAAAAAGATGGGAAAAAGCCTTGTCTCTGGCTCTGCTGCTGGCAGGGCTGGTGCTGGTGTTGGCATCGGTGGCGGTGTTGCGCAGCCCCGCATCCGATGCCGTTTCACCCGGCCAAAGGCTCAAAGCCCGCGGAACCTTTGTGGTGCTTGCTCGCGCCCAGGATGAGCATGCCCAAGCCTGGAAAGCCGAGGTGCTGGCCGGCAATCCCATACCCAAAGCCCAACCCGCGCACGTGGTGGTGCAGCTCTGGAAAGGCGACTCGCTCTGGCATTGGTCGAGCAACCGATTGGGTCCCCGCTCCGACGAGCAGGCCTCCTTTCGAAGTGGGTTGCGCCGCATAGGGGCCTTCTGGTGCCGTGTGCGAGTGGCCGACACCCTTGGGTTTCGCCTCATCAGCATCTGGCCCATACAGCAAGCCTATCCCATACACAACCGCTACCTGCAGGATCAGTTTTTACATGGACTGGAGTTGCCCGGCGACCTCAGCCTGCGCATGGCCCCCATGCCCGGCTCGTGGCGCTTGGGCGAGATGGGGGCCCAAACCCTGTGGGCCTCCTTGCGCCCCAACACCCGTAAACCTCCGGCCCAAACCACGTGGATGGCCGCCCTCCTCTTGGGCCTCTGGTGGCTGCTTACCCAAACCGGGCGTTGGCTGCGTTGGCGCCTGCCTCAACGCCACAGCACCTGGGTTTCCTATGCCTTCCTGGCGGCTGTCGTGGTGGTGCGCTTGGCTACCATGAACGCCTTCTCTGCCCCACCCTTAGAGGGCTCCAGCCTATTTCATCCCCAGCTCTTTGCCTACAGCTGGTGGCTGCCCTCACTGGGCGACCTCCTCCTCAACCTCCTCTTGCTCCTGTGGATGGCCCGCGAAATAAGCCTCCTACAGCGCCTGCCCACCTTTCAGGCCGGGTTCCGCACCCCGGTAACCATCCTCATCTTCTTTGGACTTCATGCCTTGGCCATGGGCGTAAGCTGGATGATCTCGCGGCTGGTGATGGACAGCAGCATCCCCCTCAACCTCCTCGACTACGACCAGCTCACCCCCTACAGCTGGCTGGCCGTGGCCTGCATGGGCGCCATGATGCTGGGTTACCACCTTCTGGCCTCGGCCCTCATCAACCGCATAGCCGAAGCCGAGCGCTTCAGCGACTTCCTCCTGGTAACCATCAGCACCGCCGCAGCCGCCTTCCTGCCCGCCTACTTCCTGGGGTGGGATCAGCCCATCAGCATCCTCTTCTCCGGCGGCTACATCCTCCTGCATTACCTCTTTGAACAGAAAGTGCTGGAGCAGGAAAACATCTCCCGCTCCATCTTCACCATACTCCTCTTCTCCTTATGGGGCGCCCAGGTGCTGGTGCGCGAAAACACCGAGCGCAAAGAGCGCCTGGCCAAGCTCTTGGCCGAAAAGCTGGCTCAGGAAAAAGACCAGGTGGCCGAATTCCTCTTTCCCGAATTGGAAACCCTCTTGCAACGCGACACCCTCATAACCCGATGCTTATATAAACCCGAGCAAAACAAATCGCTGCTCTACCGGAGGCTCCGCGAAGGCTATGCCTCGGGCTACTGGGAGAAATACGACATGCGCTTCTACGTGTACGATTCTCTGTGCAACCTCGTGTTGAAATCGCCCAACGCCGAATTTGAGCGCCTCGACTTCTTCGAGCGCCTTATGGTAAAGCCCGACCTGCAAACCCGCTACCCCAACCTCTTCTACCTGCCCGGCAGCGACGGAGAGAACCAGGGCTTGGTGGCCAGGGTGCGGTACAACATTGCCGCCCAAAAACATAAGGCTCCCCTCACCCTCTTTTTGGAGTTTGCCCAGAAATACTCCTACGACGCCATGGGCTTCCCCTCCTTGCTCCTCGACAAGCAATTCTCTCTGGCCGAGGAATACGGCACCTTCTCTTTTGGCAAATACAAAGACGGAACCCTCATCATGGCCAAAAAAGAGGGCACCTTCCGCTATCCCCGCAACAACCGCTTTCTGCAGGAGCAAACCCTGCGCAACGGACACTTCTTCTGGAGGGGCTACAACCATTTTGTGATGAAACCCTTTCGCAACACCGCCTATGTGGTGAGCTACGAGCCCTTTACCCGCGTGCAGAAACTGACCATAACCTCCTATCTTTTTATGGTCTTTGCCGCCTGCTTTGTGATCTCTCTCCTGCTCTTTGGCGAGTGGCAAGCCTTTGCCTTCAGGGGCAACACCCTCAACGCCCGCATACGCCTGGTGTTGGTGGGAGCCGTGGTGTTGGCCTTGAGCATTTTTGGAGCGGCCACCGTGCTCTTCCTCAGGTCTTACTTCGATGGCGATGCCCGAAAAACCCTGGCCGCCGGAACCCACGACCTCATCGTAGATCTGGAAGGCAAGTTGGGCGATGAAAACCGCTTGCTTCCGCAGAATTCGGCTTATTATGGCTACCTCCTTTCGCGCGTGGCCAACGTATTTTCCAACGACGTTAACCTCTACGACACCCGCGGGCAACTCGTGGCCTCGAGCCGTCCGAAAATCTTCGAAGAGGGATTGGTAAGCCGCTGGATGGATCCGGCCGCCTTTGAGCATCTGGCGGGCTTGCAGGAAACCGAATACATCGGCAGAGAGGCCATAGGGCGGTTGAGCTTCCGCTCGGTATATGTGCCCTTCTTCAACGCAGGCCACCGCTTGCTGGGCTATGTGCACCTTCCCTTCTTCGAGCAGCAGCGGGGGCGCGATGCCGAAATCCGCAGCCTCACCGTTACCCTGGTGAACCTATACGTGCTCCTCATATTGGGAGCCGCCCTGCTCTCTTTGTGGATGGCCAGCCGCATCACCGAGCCTCTTAAACTCCTGCGCAACCGCATGCAGCGCCTCTCTCTGGGGGCCGCCAACGAGGCCATTGCCTACTCGGGAAAAGATGAGATTGCCGCCCTCATACAAGACTACAACCGCATGGTGGCCGAGCTGAGCATGAGCGCAGAAAAGCTGGCCCAAAGCGAGCGCGAAGGCGCTTGGCGCGAAATGGCCCGCCAGGTGGCGCACGAAGTAAAAAATCCCCTTACCCCCATGCGCCTGAGCGTGCAATACCTGCAACGCGCCCTCAAAGACAACGACCCGCATTGGCAGGAGAAATTTCAGAAAGTTAGTCAGACCCTCATTCAGCAGATAGAGGCCCTCAACCACATGGCCGATGCCTTTTCTCACTTCGCCATGCTGCCCAAAGCCAATGTAGCCCGCATAGAGCTTGCCCCGCTGCTGGAGAGCCTCGTAGACCTCTTTGCACACCACCAGGGCACCGAGGTATTGTGGCAGACACCGGAACCACAAGCCCTCCACCTTACCGTAAACGCCGACCGAGAGCAGCTCCTGCGGGTATTCAACAACCTGATAAAAAACGCCGTACAAGCCATACCCGAAGGCAGCCGAGGATTGGTAGAAGTGGGGCTGAGCGCCAAAGATGAAGGCGTAACGGTGCACGTGCGCGACAACGGAACCGGCATCTCGGCCGAACAGGAAACGCGCATGTTTGTGCCCAACTTCACCACCAAAACCGGAGGAACCGGCCTGGGGTTGGCCATGGTGAAAAGCCTGGTAGAAGGCATGGGCGGACGGGTGTGGTTTGAAACCCAACCCAACCGGGGCACCACCTTCTTTGTATGGTTGCCTCTGAGTTCAACCGCATCCTGAGGCAGGAAATATCCTTACTTTAGCCCCGTTTTATTGCATCATCAACATGAACCGACCCATACGGGTACTCATCGCCAAAGTGGGCCTCGACGGCCACGACCGGGGCGCCAAGATCATTGCCTCCTTCCTGCGCGACTCAGGCATGGAAGTCATTTACACCGGCTTGCGACAAACCCCTGAAATGGTGGTGGAAGCCGCCCTTCAGGAAGACGTAGACGCCATTGGCGTAAGCATCCTTTCGGGTGCCCACAACACCGTGTTTCCCAAGCTGGTAACCCTTATGCGCGCCAAAGGGCTAGACAACGTGTTGCTCACCGGCGGGGGCATCATTCCCGAAACCGACATGGCCGCCCTCCAAGCTCAAGGCGTGGGCAAGCTCTTTGCACCCGGCACCGACACCCAGGAAATCATCTCCTACATCACCCAATGGGTAACCGAACATCGTTCCAACTTATGACCACCCCGCACATTCCCTCTTCCGAAACCCTCGTTGCCGAGCTTCAAGACCGGGTGCTTACCCTAACCTTGAACCGTCCGGAAAAGCTCAACGCCCTTAACATTGCACTTATAGATGAGCTGCACCGGGCCCTGGAAGCCGCAGCCCGCAACCCTGAGGTAGGCGTGGTCATTGTAACCGGATCGGGCAGCAAAGCCTTTGTTGCCGGCGCCGACATATCGGAGTTTGCCCATTTCACTCCCGAGCAGGGCATGCAACTGAGTGCAGAGGGGCACCGCAAACTCTTCTCCTACGCCGAGCAGTTTCCAAAACCCGTGATTGCCGCCATAAACGGCTTTGCCCTGGGTGGCGGTCTGGAGTTGGCCTTGGGTTGCCACATCCGCGTAGCCTCTGAAACCGCCAAGCTGGGCTTTCCTGAGCTGAACCTGGGCGTGATACCCGGTTACGGCGGTACCCAGCGCCTGGCTCACCTGGTAGGCAAAGGCAAAGCCCTGGAAATGATCCTCACCACCGACATGGTTACCGCTGCAGAGGCCCACCGCCTTGGATTGGTGAACCACGTGGTTGCCCCCGAAAACCTTCTGCCCTTCTGCATGGAGATGGCAAAAAAAATGACCGTAAAAAGCCCCCTGGCACTGCGCACCGCCCTCACCACCATCTTAGCCGGCTATGCCCACAGCCAGGGCGGACTCGAAACCGAAATCGAAGCCTTTGGAGCTTGCTTTGGTACCGAAGACTTCAAAGAAGGCGTTTCGGCCTTTCTCGAAAAACGCAAAGCCGTTTTCACCGGCAAATAACCTGCATCTGAACCGGGCATGAGCAACCCCATACGGCGCTTAGCCTCGCAAACCGCTGTGTATGGCCTAAGCAGCATGGTGGGCCGTTTGCTCAATTACCTGCTTACCCCGCTCTACACCTACGCCTTTGCGCCGGATTCATACGGTGTGGTGGTGGAGCTCTACACCTACACCTCTTTTCTGGCTGTGCTCCTTACCTACGGCATGGAAACCGCCTACTTCCGATTCATGAACCAGCACCCCGAGCCGGGCGATGTGTTTACCACCGCGGCCCGAAGCCTCTTGGTTTCCACACTTCTGTTTGTGGCGGTGGCCTTGTATGCCGTCCCGGACCTGGCCTCAACCCTGGGCTACCACCAGCATCCGGAGTATCTGCATTGGTTCATCGGCATCATCGCCCTCGACACCCTGTGCACCTTGCCCTTTGCCCGCTTGCGGCAAGAGCAGAAACCCCTCACCTTTGCCTTGCTGCGCCTGGGAAACATTGGATTGAATGTGCTCCTAAACCTTTTCTTTATAAAATGGGCGCCGGCCATAACCCACGGAAACGCCACCTGGTGGTACAACCCCAACATAGGCGTGGGCTACATCTTCCTGTCCAACCTCATTGCCTCTGCCGCCACCACTTTATGCTTTTTGCCCATGGCCCTGCGCACATCAGGGAAATGGAATCCGGCATTATTAAAAACCATGTTGGCCTACGCGTGGCCCCTCTTGCTGGCCGGACTGGCAAGCATGATCAACGAAACCCTAGACCGGGTGCTTCTTAAATTTTTGTTGCCGCCCGGATCCAATGTAATGGCTCAATTGGGCATATATGGCGCATGCTATAAAATTGCCATCATTCTTACCATATTCATTCAAACCTACCGCTATGCAGCCGAACCCTTCTTCTTCAGCCATGCGCGCGAAACCGACAACAGACACTTGTATGCCAACACCATGCAGGTATTTGTGGCGGTATGCGTATTTATTATGCTGTGCACCACCTTACTGATGCCCGTGGTGGAGCAATTCATTGGCGAACCCTACCGCGTGGGGTTGGCCGTGGTGCCCATTCTCCTCTTGGCCAACGCCTGCTTAGGTATATATTACAACCTTTCCATTTGGTACAAACTATCGGGCAAAACCCTCTACGGAGCGTATTTAACGGGCATTGGAGCCGTGGTTACCCTGGTATTAAATGCCGTCTTGATCCCGCGTTTGGGCTACCTCGGCGCCGCCTGGGCAACCCTGGCCTGCTATGCCACCATCATGATCCTGTCGTACCTGTGGGGCCAAAAGCATTTTCCGGTTCCCTACCGGTTGGGGCGCTTGGGTACGTATGCCATGCTAATGCTGGTGCTGTATGCGCTTGGTACCTACATCCTGCAACATTTGGCCACGCCTACTGCCTTGGCCCTAAACGCGGGTTTGTGTTTGGCCTTTGCCGGGTTTGCCTATAGATTGGAGAAGGCCGAATTGAACCTTTTTTCATAATCTTGGAAATATAATTCCCAGACCAAAATAAACTCCTTCGGACTGCAGTTTGTCTCCAAACGTACCTACCCCCTACCCTTCTAGGGCATTGTAAGATGTGGCCTTAGCGGTAGGAAACAAAAAGGTTTCCACTGATTGTACAAACCTATTCGAAGGACTTACCCAATGGCAAGGAATTGAGTTCCCCAAGGCTACACCAGCATCTGGCATAAACTTCAAAAGGTTTTGCGCAAAGGGTGATGATGGTGCGCCACTGCCGAAAGGTTGTTTGATTAATGGATACCGGGGGGGGGCCACCAAGGGTATGCCAATGGAAACAGTAAAGAAACTAGTTTCTGCGCTTTGAGGAATTTTTCCTCCCTCATCTGCGCAAATTGAAGGGAACCCTTACTTTGGTTCGGAAATCAAAATCGCCATCTTTCGCTGCCATGCTCACGCGCTTAGCCCCTACCCCAAGCGGTTTCTTGCACGAAGGAAATCTCTACAACTTCCTATACAACTGGTTGTGGGCGCGCGCTAACGGTGGGCAGGTGCTGCTGAGAATAGACGATGCCGATGCCACCCGATTTCGTCCGGCTCATCTCGATGATATTTTCTATACGCTGGACTGGATGGGGTTGGATTGGGATGTTGGTCCAACCGGACCCGATGATTTTATGCGAAGCTGGTCTCAATCCACGCGAATGGGCCACTACCACCAACTGCTCGGGGAATTGCGCGAGCAGGGGTTGGTTTTTGCGTGCACGTGTTCACGCAAGCAGCTTGCCGATGCCGGCGCAGCGCTGGTTTACCCGGGAATTTGCCAAACCAAGGGCCTTTCTCTCGACCAGCCCGATGCGGGTTGGCGTTTTCTACTTACCAACGAGGGCAGGGTTGTTTTCGAAGACCGGTTGATGGGAAAGCAATGCATAGACCTCCAAGAAGCCACTGGCGCTTTTGTGGTGAGGCGGCGCGACGGCATTCCGGCTTACCAGGTATGCAGCTTAGCCGATGATCTTTTCTTTGGTGTTACCCACGCCGCGCGGGGCCGCGATTTGCTTGTTTCTACAGCCTGTCAGATGGTGCTGGCTGATGCCCTAAACAAAACGGAGTTTTTACACACTCAGTTTATGCATCATCCTTTATTGCTGGATGAGCATGGGCAAAAACTATCCAAGTCGGCCGGAAATGCCCTTGGCAACAGGGGTAAGAAAAAAGAGGAACTGCACGCGCTTTTGGGAAGTTTTGCTGCCTTTGTAGGCTTGAGAGAACATGCGCAAGCGCTCACCCTCGAAGAACTGCTTACCTCTGCTAAAGAGCATAATCTCTTTGCAATGTAATACACGCGCAACCAAGTCACCCAGCTCATCCTTGGGCCATGATTGAAAAAAAAGGGGGCTGAAGTGTTCAGCCCCCTTTTTATCTACCTGTTTATACGTGTAACGTTGCCGCGGCCACCTTTACGGCATCACCACTTTTATTACCTCTCTCTGATTGCCCATCATGGCCTGCACCAAGAACGTGCCGTGCATTTCGGGAAGCGGTATGCGAACGATTCCGCTTTGACCCGATACCGTGGTTTCGAATACCTTCTGGCCCAGCACATTGCGCACGTCCAACTGTGTTCCGGAGCTGTTCATGCCCGGCTGAAGGTACACTACCCCATCTTGATAATATAAGTTTCCGTTGATGTTTTCCCCGCCATTGTCTGCCTTCGTTTCGGATGGAGTTATGTGCAGGAAAAGACGGCCCGCTACCTCTCCTTGTGGAAGGCTCAAGTGGTGAGGCTGACCCGGCTCTAAGCGCTCAAACACATTCAACGTGCGGTCTTCCAGCCAAATGCTCTCCCCTTGTGCCCAGCTCTCGGTTTGCACCAACAAATGCGCCGAACCCGCCTGAGGAACATCCAACAGCAAAGGCAAGCAACGG
>JBEIVB010000149.1:0-4609 GCA_040374085.1 Flavobacteriales bacterium
TCACCTCAACCAAAAGCGTGGATACCGCTCTTCGCGCAAGGCAGGCGGAAACGATGAGAAACAAGAGACCGAGTATCTTCAAACCATAAAGGCCAATTCTGAAGGTCTTGGCGGAACAACCTTAGGCAGCTTCTTCTACCAAAAGCTGCGCGAGAACCCGCTGTACAGAATTAAGAAGAACATTTTCTACCGCAGCGATTATCAATATGAGTTTGATGCCATTTGGGCCAGACAGGCTACGTTTCATCCGCACGTGCTCACCGAAGCCCGGCGGAAAGAGCTGCGCGACCAAATCATCTTCTTTCAACGCCCACTGCGCTCGCAAAAGGCCCTGGTAGGAGAATGCAGCCTCATACGCCACGCCAAAAAAGACAAAAACGGACAGGTGATGCTGGATGCACACGGGCGGGTGCAATGGATTTCGCCCAAAACCGCGCACAAAAGCAATCCTCTGGCCCCAATCACTTCTGTTTATGAGATGGTAAACAACCTAACCTTTAGCACAGAAGATGGACGCCCACTGCCCATCAGCGCCGAACAGCGCAACAGCCTCATTCGGCAACTCATGAGCACCGAAAAGCTGGCCGTAAGCAAACTGTTGAAGGAGCTGGCCTTTGTGCATCCAACCGAAACAGACGCCAAAGGCAAGCCACGCAAACTGGGTGCTAAGGAGGTGGTATGCAATTATCCCGATGGTTTGCGGGGCAACACCACCCGAACCAAAATGGTAAAGGCGTTTGAGGAGTTGGGCCTAAAGGAAGATCATCCTGCCTTGAGGTTTGATTTGGATGTAATCACCCAAGAGCTTGCAGACCCCAACACCGGAGAGGTTATAATAAGGAAAGAAATATCGCCCGCCGTTGAACAGCAGCCTTTATACCGCTTGTGGCACGTGCTCTATGCCAACGAAGAGGTGATAGAAACCTTGCAGAAGCAGTTTGGGTTTACAGCGGAACAAGCCGAGCGCCTGGCGCAAATCGATTTCTCGAAAGCCGGGTATGGCAATAAATCCAGCCGCGCCATGCGCAAAATTCTGCCTTACCTGATGGACGGTCTCAATTATGCCGATGCCTGCACAGCAGCGGGATTGAATCACTCTCAAAGCCAAACCAAACCCGAGAACCAGGCCCGTGTTCTCTTGGAGCGCCTCGATTTGATTCCGCGCAATGCTTTGCGCAGTCCGGTGGTAGAGAAAATCCTCAACCACCTCATCAACCTCATCAATGCCCTCTTGGCCGACCCCCGCTACGGCAGGCCCGATGCCATTCACATTGAACTGGCCCGCGAGCTTAAGCAGAATGCCAAACAACGCAAAAATGCTTTCGACCAAAACAAAAAATTAGAAAAGCGCAACGAAGAGATCCGCAGCAAGCTTATGGAGTTGCCCGAGTTTAAGGGCCTATCGGTGAGCAAAAAACTGATGGAGAAGTACAAGCTGTGGCAAGATCAAAACGGCCTTTGCCTCTACAGCGGTAAAATCATCAACCTAAGCGACCTTGCCGATACCCACCGCTTGCAGGTGGACCACATCATACCCCAAAGCAAAATCTTCGACGACTCTTATCAGAACAAGGTGTTGGTGTATGCCCATGAGAACGCAAACAAGGGCGATTTAACCGCATTGGAATACATGTCGAGGAAATCGGAGGGCGAGCTTCAAAGCTACCATCACAGGCTAACCGAACTGAAGGATGCCAAGATCATAAGCACGGCCAAATTAAATAAGCTTAAGATGATGCCGGCAGAAATTCCACAAGATTTTATTGAACGCCAGCTTAGGCAAACCCAATTCATTGCCAAGCACGCCATGCACCTATTAAAAGAGGTGTGCTACGATGTGGTGGCCACCTCGGGCTCGGTAACCGATTATTTGCGGCAAAAATGGGGCTACGACGATGTGCTGATGCGCCTGCACCTGCCCAAATACAGGGACTTGAACCTAACCCGGCAAAAAACCGTAGAGCGCGGGGGCAAAGCCTTTACCTTTGAGGAGATACCCGGTTGGACCAAGCGCAACGATCACCGCCACCACGCATTGGATGCTGTGGTGATTGCCTGCACCAAGCACAGCTACATACAGCAATTGAACACCCTGGCGGCGGGCATAGACGAGAACGACCCGGCCAAGCGGCACCAGATCTTAATACGAAAAGAAATTGCCCAGCGCAGACCCTTTGAGGTATCTACCTTGCAGGAGCAGTTGGCCGGCGTATTCATCTCCATAAAATCGGGCAAGCGCCTGGCCACACCGGCAAAAAACAACGTGGTAAAAAAAGCGGGCAAAACCTTGCTGAACCAGCCCGTTAAGAAAATTCCCCGTGGAGCCTTGCATCAGGAAACCGTTTACGGCAAAGTTTGGGTGTGGGATGAGCCGGTAACGGTTAAGCTAAACGGGCGTTTCGACCCGGCCGATGCGCCGTTTGTTCGCCCCCGAGCCGTGCGCAAACTGGTAACGGAAAGGTTGGCTGCCTACGACAACCAACCCAAGGCGGCGTTTAAAACCGAGCTGCTAACGCCGGAGGGCACGCCCATACTGGCGGTTACCGTGGTGCGCAAAGCGGAGCGGTTTGTGCTGCGCGAAACCCTGGCGCCGGGCTTTAAAGATTTCGATGATATTCTAGACCCGGTGGTGCGCCAAAAAGTGGTGGATTATGTGCAGGAAGTAGGGGAGAAGAACGCCTTTAAAAATTTGGCCGAACAGCCCATTTATTTTCATAAAGAAAAAGGCATAACCATACAAAAGGTGCGCATAAAAACCGGCTATAATGTACTTGCCTCTTTGCGCAAAGATGCCAATGGCAAAGCCCAAGATTGGGTGCGTATGGGCAGCAACCATCACGTGGCGCTGTATTACGACGAGCAAGGTCAGGTGCAAGAGCGCTTAGTGAGTTTTTTTGAAGCCAGCCAACGGATGCTGTTTGGCTTGCCGGCTTTGGTAAAAGACCCCGCCCAGCTTTGGGCCCAATTGGAAACGCAAACCCACTTGCCCCAGCATTTGCTGGATACCCTGCCCATGCCCGGCTGGAAATTCTGGATCAGCTTTTCGGAAAACGAACTGGTGTTTTTGGATGTGCCCGAAGAAGAAGTTAACCGCCTGAAAGAAAACCCGGCTGCGTTTACCCAACATTGCTACCGGGTGCAAAAGCTGAGCTCAAGTGATTATTATTTCAGGCAGATTAATGAAACAAAGGTTGAAGACAAAAGTATGCCTGAGGCGACCCAGATGAAATTGAATAGATTCCAGCGTATTCGCAGTTATGGTGCTTTGAAAGAGCGTAAACCCCTGAAGGCCAGAGTAGATTACTTGGGTAACATCACACTTGTATAATACAAATGGTAAAACGAACCCTTTATTTCGGCAATCCGGCCTATCTGCACCTCAGCAAGGGGCAGTTGGTGGTGCGCTTGCCCGAGGTAGAGGGGCAAGACGATCTTAGCCTGCAGTTTAAGCGCGAAACCAGGGCCAGCATACCCATTGAAGACCTGGGCCTGGTGGTGCTCGATCACCGCCAGATTACCCTCACCCAGGGCCTAATGGAGGCCCTGCTGGAAAACAACGTGGCCCTGGTGCACTGCAACAGCCGGCGTATGCCTTTGGGCTTGGTGTTGAATTTAGAAGGGCACAGCCTTCAGGCAGCCCGTTTTCGGCATCAAATAGAAGCATCAAAGCCCCTTAAAAAAAAGCTGTGGCAGCAGGTGGTTGCAGCCAAGCTTGCCAACCAGGCGTTTTTGCTGCAGCAACAAGGCAGGCCCGATGAGCCCTTGCTGCACTGGGCCAAGCAGGTGAGCAGCGGCGATGCCGCCAACCACGAAGCCCGAGGCGCGGCCCATTATTGGAAGCATCTGTTTGGCGCAGATGCCGGTTTCATACGCGACCGAAATGGCGCTGCCCCAAACCCAATGCTCAATTACGGCTACGCCATTTTGCGGGCCATGGTGGCCCGCAGCCTGGTGGGCTCGGGCTTGCTGCCCACCCTGGGTATTTTTCACAGCAACCAATACAATGCCTATGCCCTGGCCGACGATGTTATGGAACCCTACCGCCCTTTTGTAGATGGGCTGGTGGTGGAGTGGCTGGGCAAGCACGGGCCGGAAGAAGAGCTGTCGCTGCAGGCCAAGGCCCACCTGCTGCGCCTGCCCGAACTGGATGTGGCCTTAGATGGGCAACGCAGCCCTTTGATGGTGGCCGTGCAGCGCACCACGGCCTCGTTGGCCAAATGCTTCGAAGGAGAAGCAAGAAAACTGCTTTTGCCCACCTGGGTGCCTTAAGGCGATGCGGCTAAACGAATACAGGATTATGTGGATTTTGGTGCTGTTCGATTTGCCCACCTTCACCAAAGAAGAACGCAGAATGGCTGCAAAATTCCGCAAGAACATCCAAAAAGATGGGTTTACGATGTTTCAGTACTCGGTGTATGTGCGCCATTGCAGCAGCCGCGAAAACGCCCAGGTGCACAGGCTTAGGGTGCGGCGTATGTTGCCACCCAGGGGGCACGTTTGTATGATGATGATTACCGACAAACAGTTTGGCGAAACGGAAGTATTTTATTCCGGATCGCCCTCAAAAGCACCGCCTACCCCCCAACAACTGGAATTGTTCTAAAACAAA
>JBEIVB010000059.1:0-15298 GCA_040374085.1 Flavobacteriales bacterium
ATGGTGTCCAACCCATGCTTCAATGCCGATCGGTGTGCACAGATGTCGATGCCGTAAGCCAATCCGCTCACAACAATAGGATTGTATTCTGCCAAGCCTTGCACGATTTCCTGAACCACCTGCTTGCCATAGTCTGTAGCTTGTCGGGTTCCCACTATGGCAAGGGTGCGCCGGTTGTTCCAATCTACATTCCCACGGCTGTATAAAACCAAGGGTGAATCAGGGCATTGACCCAGTAGGTATGGATAAGTGGAGTCGAAGGAGGTGTGAATGCTTACATGGTGCTCAGCCGCAAATCGCAACTCTTTCTCTGCTCTTCTCAAGGGTTCGCTGGATTGCAGTTCCTGAAGATGCGTTCGGCGGATGCCGGGTATGGAAAGCAACAGTTTGCGTTTTTCCCGAAATACTGCTTCCGGACCTCCGCAAAACTGAATCAGCCTGCGCGCAGTGATGTCTCCAATTTGAGGAACAAATGTTAACGCAACCGCATAGAGCAGTTCATCTTTATGCATAATAAAAAAGTATTAAATATGTAGTTATGATTTCACCACAAATTTAATCACTTTTCGTTGCTTGTCAAGTCCTTTTATTTCAACCAAGTAAACACCGGTTTCGAGGTGGCTCAAGTCCAAGGGGCCTTGTCCATTCTCTACTTCCTGCAATCGGTGCACCAAACGACCGTCGAGTGTGAACCAACTGAGCTCAAACGGACCTTTTTCGGAAGTCGAAAACCAGGCGGATCGATTGGCCGGATTTGGGAACAACCAACTGTTTGCGCGGATTTCGGTTTCGGAGTTTGGTGCGCTCCAGGTTAGAAAGTAGCGCCCTTGAACAGATAGGGAATCCAAAAGCAAGGCGTTCTCTTCTCTGTTCTTAACAGGATGAAGGGAACCCAAATGCGTGTCCTCCAAAAATATGCGTGCATCTGATGCAAGTTCCGGAGTTATCACGAGTTGGGCTGGTTTGCCTTTGGAAAAGGTTAAGGGTATGCGACCAATGGATGGCTGTTGGCTTATTTGCATTATGGCCAGAGGATGCAAGGAGTCTGCAACCAATGCCACCCCCGGACAATTTTCTTTCCACGGCCACTGCTTGGGAACCTGAACGAGGTTTTCCGTACCGTCGTCAAAAACAACTAAAGCTTCGTCTTTACCATCTGAGTTTTCTGCCCTCACTCGAATGGTATTGAGCATTGGGTTGGCAGTACGAAGAAGGGGGGATTGGTTGGTGGATTTGACCTGCTCGGTTAGGGTGAGAACAGGGTTGGTGCCTGTTGCTTTCACCCAAAAGCCCTGAAATGCTCCGATTAGGTTGGTGGCACCGTTTGTTCCCACGCCCGGAGTCCCACCCACATAGGTGCCATAGGAACCCAAATCGGCGTTGTACACATAAAAATAGTTTCCCATGTTGGTGCGTGTCCAGTTTGGCGAATCCCAGTCTATGGTCGAGCAATAGGGGTTTGCCAGGAGACACCAGCCGTCGTCGAATGGCAGCGCGTTTGGTATGCTGGGTGTGTAGGTAACCGGCAGAGAGAAGGTTCCCGTTGCCGGAGGTCCAGCCGCATCAATGGTGATGTTTGGGGTATTGGGGAAAGCGGTGCCCAAATAAACCATGTAGCCTTTTCCGGGAATAACGGTTTCGCTGCTGGATGTAGGGGGAGCGTATCCCAAACTGTTGGAGCCGCTAAGGGTTTCATTGTAGCGGTAAACGGATGTAAACCCGCCGGCATAACCTGTGGCACCTGCGAAACCACTGGTGGGGAAATCATCCTGCCAGTCGAGAATGTTGTCGCCGCTCACCGGATTTCCGATCAGTGCCCAACCCGTTTTTCCACCGGGTGCAAATTTCTCTGCAACAACATCACCTTGTATAATGGCATTGTTGTTTAATGCTGAAATGTAAGCTGTTTTGGTGGCGTTGGAGGTGAGTCTCAGTCGGTTGGTGGTTTGAAGAGTGCCAGAGGAAATGTTCAAAGCGGTGGTGAGCACCAAACTGTCGCCCAAGGTGAGGGAAATGGGGGAGGAAGAATAGGATAGGTTCAGGCTTGATAAAGACCGGCTGTTGAGATTGGTGTTGTCCATCAACAGGTTTCCATTAGCGGTTCCACTGAGGGTGAGATTGGAAGTTGGAGAACCAATGATGCGCCCTGCTCCACTAAGGGCACCGGAGAGCGAAAGGCTCTGGTTGTTGAGGTTCAAAGTTGCATCGGAATTTAGGGTAAGTCCTCTGCATACCGAGGCGGTGCTGAGTGCAGGAAGGAAGGCATTGCCTGTTGGAACCACAACATCCACAGTGGAAGTGGGCACACTGCCGCACCAGTTGCTTGCAACGCTCCAATCGGTGGAAGATGTTCCGCGCCATGTGCCCGAACCTCCCAAATAAAAAGATCCCGAAGGGGTGTAAGTTGTGGACGGAACGGCCGAGGGTTCTACACGAATGAGAAAGTTGTTGCCACCTCCGGAAGAAGGGAAGGTGGCACTGATGGTGCCCGAATAACATCCGTTTGATGCCGCCGTTACCGATCCAATGTTGTTTACAACGGGAAAACTACCGCCACTTGCTGACAGGTTGGCCACAAAAACATTTCCGGTTGCAAAGTTTCCCAATCCGTAAAACGCAATGGTTTGAACCGATCCCAAGCAAGCCGAGCCTCCATTCGGATTTAAAACAATGGTGCGGGAACCCGCATTGCCTGCGGCAAAACCCGTTGGTCCACCCGAACGAAATCCTGTGTTGAAACGGGCCTGCACTCTGCGAACCGAGGCGGTTAGGTCGCGGGTGGAGATTTGAGTGCCAACCTGTTGATTGGTTGTGCCATTACCGATGTATTGAGTGGGGGTTACGTTGCCAATGGCTCCGTTGGATTTATATAATACGTTTGAGGTGGATGTCCAAGAACCTCCGGTTGCAGTGGTATAACCCGAAGCCTCGGCGGTGGTGAAGAAAATGGTGAGGTCGTAACTGCCGGTTGCACTGTTGTTGGTGGGTTGAACCAGAATAGACTTTGCGGCAAGGTGGTTGGCTGTGGTGGAGTTGTAATAGGCTCGAACACCTGTTCCTTGATTATCGATGCTAACGGTGGTACATCCGTAATCAAAGGAACTGTTGTTGGTGATTTTGGCAATCAACGCTCCGGTGGCAGAGCGGAAGGTTACGATTTGATTGGGGCCCAGATATTCTGTGTCTGTTGAATTGATGTCCGTAGCAACGGATGGAACGGATGCACCGGTGAGCACAATGTCATCAATCGCGATTGGGGGTTGAGAGCCATCTGTATTGTCGTTCCTCCAGCGCCATGTAAGGTAAAGGGTAGACAGGCCTTCGCAGGCCTCAGGTAAGTATAGGCTTACGGTGGAGGGTTGGGTGATGTTATAAAAGCCCGAACCGCCATTGGTGAACGTATTGGTTGCGTATGCAGGCCCTACAATCTGTGTGAAAGGTCCGGTAGGAGTGGTGCTGTAGTAGAGTGCGCCGAAATCATAAACCGTTGTGCCAAAAACCTCCCCAGCACTCACAATGGAAAAGTTTAAAAGCAGGTTGGCCATCCCGGTTGTGTTTATAACCGGAGTTTGAACCGCGCGGTTTGTGGTGGAGGTTAAGGTATAACTGTTGGGTAGGGTGGTTGTGTTGTTTGAGATGTAAAGCGCCTTGGTTCCACCCAGTCCGGCATTTGGACCGATTACAAATACATTGGTTGCACCTGTTGTGGCTGGTGTTGTCCAACCGGACGGTAGAGTAGTTCCATTGGTTGCACTTTCGAAATTCTGGGTGAAAAGGGTTACCACACCTGCACCAAGATTTTGATCGTTGTCGATTATGGTTCCCGAGAAAGCGTTGTTTTGCACGATAACGGCCGGAGATGAGCTGCTCAAAACCAGGGTAAATGACCTCGGCGATTCAATAGCTGCGTCGTCCCAAACGCGTATGGTTACGTTTTGGTTGGCCGCGCTGCCTGCGGGAAAAACCAAGCTGTTGGTAATCAATTGAACATCCGAACTTAGAGCAGTACCGAGCAAAAGAGATGCGTTTACGGTTATGGAAGTGGAGGGAGCTGCGTTGATGCCAACCGAAACCTGATAGTCTTGGTAACCCAAGCAACCTTGAGTGCCTCCGCTACTCGACTCTACAAAGTTTCCGGTCGAAGTGGTAAAGCCTACGAGTCTACCATCCTTTACTTCTATGTTATCCAAATAAAGGTTGTTTCCGTTTCGGTTTACAGCAACCCATTTCAGGCGAATGTTGCTACCTGCAAAGGATGAGAGTGGAATGATCTCACGTCTCCACTGGGATGCACCGCTAGGGGAGAAGCTACCCCCTACAAAACCGGAAACCGTGGATAGGTTGCTGGCGCCAGAACCCATTCCATTTTTGTTGTAAAGTAGAAAGGGGTAGGTGGCACCACAATCGGTAGAGGCATAAAGGCGCAGCGATTCAAAGTTTGTTGAGCTGCGCGCCGCATAGGCAACATCGAATGTAAGGTAGGTGTTTGCGGTAGCCGACGAGAGGTTTAGGATGTTGGTACTCACTTCATCTGAATCGCCCAAGTTCGTTGTGTAGGCGAAGTGGTTGATCCAGATGGTTCCGGTGTTTGAGCCAGATGACCCTCTGATTCCGGTAACCTTGCGCCAGGTATAACAATCGTTTGATGCGTTGTTGATGTTCCAACCTGAGGGAGGCCAGGAAACTGCTTCGAAAGGCTCGCTGTATGGAACAGATGCGCCTGTCCAAGCAGTGAAGGAAACATCAGTAGTATCGCCCAAGGTATTCGGGTCGGAAACGCCATTGGGCAAAATGGAGTAAACCCTCAGAAATTGTGCACCCGGAGAAACGGTAAATGAAGGTAAGGTGATATTTTGGGACGCGCCCGGTGCGAGGCTTCCTGTAAACGACTGGGAGTTCATAACTCCTCCATTCCATTGGTATTGAATGGTGGCAGATGTAAGGGTGTTTGCCCCCATGTTTTTGAGTGTAACCAAGGGGGTAATCGGACCAGGGCAGACATCGGTTGTGGGACTTTGGATGTTAACGATTGCAGCATCATCGGTGGCCGGTGGTATGCAGGCATCGCTGCTCAGCAGACTGAGCCTCAGCGGACTTGCCAGCAAAACGGTTCGCATCCGAGTAGCTTGGTCGTTGGTGAAAATGTTCATGCATACATCGTTGGTGTAATCCATGTAGTTTTCCACCATCTCGTCTGCAGTGCCGCAGTTGTTGGGTTTTGGGTGAGTGGGACACCCATAATTCTGCGTTTCGTGTGTGGGTGTATCTGCGCAAAAGTCGTCGCCGCAGGTTGCATCGCCCCAAATGTGTCGGAGGCCCAGCCAATGTCCAACTTCATGGGTGCAGGTTTTTCCTTTACTGTAACCTGCTAAAAGGGTGCCTACTCTTCCAAAAGCATTGTATTGCATGGCAATGCCGTCGGTGTTGTTGTTGCCTCCGGAACAGTTCATGCCGGGTAGGCCGCTTGCACTGGGGAACTGTGCATACCCCAAAAGAGAGCTTCCGAAATTCAAGCACCAGAGGTTTAGGTATCGGGTTGGATCCCAGCCTGTGGCCGGCTTAATGGTGGACTCGATGTAGGACCTTACAGAATAAGGAGGAGCGGTGAAGTTGTAAGGTGCTGCACCGTAAAAGAGGCGGTCGATGCCATTGGTGGCCGATCCATCTGGCTTGCGCTTGGCAAGGCAAAATTGTATGCCCGTGTTGGCTCCATTGGGATGGGTGTTTAATCCGTTTCCGTAACGCCCAAAATCTTCGTTGAGCACATCAATTTGCGACAATACTTGAGCATCCGAAATGTTGGTGCCGGAACCAACTGCCTCGTTGCTGTGTATAACATGCACCACCACCGGAATGATTAAGGTGCCGTTTACGACGCGGCTTTGAGCCCCGGCCTCAAGGTGAGCGGAAATGACTTTTTCTAAATAATCTAAGCTTCCCAATTCAGGATGCAATGATCTGAGCTCGGCGTCGGCCTCCATGGTGGCACAGCGTTGCTGGCCCAAAGCGTATGCGGCTATCAGGCTAAAAAGAAGAAGAGGAAGCAAGAAACGTTTTGTTGTCATGGGTGTGTTTCCAATTCGATAAACCCTCAAACCTAAAGAATAGTTCTCCTGCTTCAAGTCAAGGATTGGAGTATTCGACCAACGCAGCTTTTTTCTCGTTAAACATTTTTTGCACGGGTTTGCACCTTGGGAATGCGACCTTTGCAAAATGAAAAATCTCTGTATGCAGTTTTTGGGTTTGTCTTTTGGACTTCTGCCCTTCACCGTTTCCGGCTGCATGCCCCAAACAAAGTCCTCCATGACACAAGAAACCCCAATGAGTACCTCTTCTCAAATGGATACAGCCACCTTTGGAGCCGGTTGTTTTTGGTGCGTGGAAGCCGTTTTTCAACGCATAAAAGGGGTTGTTTCTGTAGCCTCGGGATATTCGGGCGGTACGGTTAAAAATCCCGCGTATCGCGAGGTTTGTGCCGGAACCACCGGCCACGCTGAGGTATGCCAGGTAATTTACGACCCCGCTGTGGTGCCCTATGCAACGCTCCTTTCCGTTTTTTGGCAAACCCACGACCCCACAACCTTAAACCGTCAAGGCAACGACGTGGGTACCCAATACCGCAGCGTTGTTTATTACCACAATGAGGCCCAACGGGAGGAAGCCGAGAAGTATAAACGTGCCCTAAACGAAAGTGGGGCTTTTGCCAACCCTATTGTAACCGAGATTTCACCTTTTGGTGTGTTCTACAAGGCAGAAGATTATCACCAAAACTATTTCAACGAAAACGGCCGAGAAGGGTATTGCCAATTTGTTATTCAACCCAAAGTAGAGAAATTTGAGAAGGTATTCAAAGACCTGCTCAAAGCCCCTCACTAAAGGGTGGGCAAGGATTTAAGGAGCGCAACCCACTCATCTTGAAGGGCTTCTCCTTTATTTTGGGCATACCATTTATGAAGATGCTCGGCGTACGTTTTGGTTGTTTCCGGATTTGCTTTTAAGCGTTTTACCAACTCCTGCGCCTCTGCCGGCCTTGGACCCCATGTGCAAACCGGAGAATAATGTACATCCAATAAAATAACCATTGGAATGGATCTCGATCCGCTTGTGAGATGCTCATCCATTAGTTCCGGATTTTGATCGCGAAACACAAACTTAATCTGAATTTTTCCACCGCTCATTTCCGCAATTTTGGCAAGCTGCCCTACAATCTGAGCCGCATCGCCGCACCAATATTCCGATATAACCAAAAACTTGTAACCGGTGGATAGAGCCAGAAGGGTTTCCATAAGGTCTTCCCGCACCTGAAAAGTCTTTGTGGAGCGGTTTAACCTTTGTAGATTCATTTCTGTGTAAGCAAAATACTCCGACCGATGCTCGGCAGGCAGGCTGTTTTCGTGTTCCAAAACTTCTCGAAATTCCTTCACGTATTCCTCAAAGGAAATGGCTTTTGCCCAGTAGGATGAGTAGCTCGTGGAAGTAAGTGCAGAGATTGAGTTCATTCGTTTGCGTTTCTTAATGATGGGAATTGGGGAACGTGCATAAAGGAAAAACAAAGAGTGGCTAAAAGCCACCCTTTAATTGTTATGACGAATTGGAGAAATGATTATTGACCTTGGCCTGCCGTAAACTGAGCTTCACCGTCCATGGTATAGAGGTGCTCGGTTTTGATGACATCGAAACCAAGGGCATCTACCTGCTGAACTATGTTGATAACGTCTTTTAATTCAGACGGTGCATGATCGTCGCTTTTGAAGCGCAAACGCCAGTGGTCGGTGCAGAAGGTTTCGGGCATTCCATCGGGATATACTTTTACCCCGCGGTTGGTGATCATGGACAATTTCATGTTTCCTCCGGTGATGTTTTTAACGGCTTCACCTAAGGTATTTGGGTTACGGTCGTGGCGGTGCAAGAAAACATCTACCCCAACCAACTTTTTATCGGCAATTGGACGCTCTTTCAATTTGATGGTGAATCCTTTGCGCGGTGCTTTTCCATAATCCACGGGCTTTAGCGTTGCTGGTTTTTGACCAATGCGAGCAATTACTGCATCTGCAAACTCGCGGGTTCCAACCTTTTCGCGGCTGGTGCCTTCCTTGTAGATGTCGTAGGTGTGAACTCCGTCTTCCAGAGTCTTCAACCAAGCGTTTTGAACTTTTTCGGCAACCTCGGGCTGGCCAATGTGCACCAGCATTTGCACGGCACCCAAAAGCAACCCGCTTGGGTTGGCCATGTTTTGTCCGGCACGGCGCGGGGCAGAACCGTGGATGGCTTCGAACATGGCAAATCCTTCGCCGATGTTGGCCGATCCGGCCAAACCAACCGAACCTGTAATCTGAGCGGCAACATCTGAAAGGATGTCGCCATACAAGTTGGGCATCACAATCACATCGAATGTCTCAGGCGTGTCGGCCAACTTGGCTGCTCCAATGTCAACAATCCAGTGCTCTTGTTCCAAATCGGGATACTCTGCACCAACCTCATCGAACAGCTTATGGAACAGGCCATCCGACATTTTCATGATGTTGTCTTTGGTGAAGCACGTTACCTTCTTCCTTCCGTATGCACGGGCATATTCGAAAGCGTATCGGATGATTTTTTCTGAACCCGGACGCGAAATGATTTTCAAGCACTGCACCACCTCATCGGTTTGACGGTGCTCGATTCCGGCGTAAAGGTCTTCTTCGTTTTCGCGCACAATAACCACATCCATAACTGGGTGCTTGGTGTCCACAAACGGGTGGTAGGAGATGCAGGGACGAACGTTGGCGTAAAGCCCCAAAACCTTGCGTGTGGTAACGTTGAGGCTTTTGAACCCGCCCCCTTGTGGTGTGGTGATTGGGGCTTTCAGGAAAACCCTAGTTCTGCGAAGCGATTCCCAGGCTTCTGGCTTGATGCCGGCGGAGTTCCCCGCGAGATAAACCTTTTCGCCAATCTCGATTACTTCTTCTTTGATTTGGGCACCTGCAGCTTTGATGATGCGCAGGGTTGCTTCCATAATTTCGGGACCAATGCCGTCGCCGTGAGCTATTGTGATGGGAGTCATGTTGTGAAAGTTGCGGCGCAAAAGTAGGCAGTTTAGCCATTAGAACATCAAAGTCGGAAAAATGGCTGCACTTCGGGTTCAGTACCCTACTTTTGAGGCATGGATACAGAGCATTCCTTTCAATTGATAAACGGCCGATTTGAGCCCAATGAAGCCCTTGCCCTCTTGAAATCGCTGTTAGAGGCGAAGGTCTCCTTTCACAGAGGGAATCTTTCAGCCGACCACACCTTTGAAGAATCGGTGGAAGCTTCTGAGCGAAGAATCATAGAAATTGAGAAGAATTGGAGCGAGGTGCAGGAATTGGTGAAGCGTGTAAAGGACTCCGGGGGACGTGTTGACATTGAAACTACTGTTACCATACACACAGCGAATTAGAAAGCATAAACATGGATGCAAAAAAAGAGGGCAGGTTGTTTCGTGAGATGGGTTTTGAGCCCGCTTTGCAAGAAGGACTGGATGCCATGGGGTTTGAACGGGCCACGCCCATTCAATCGGAGGCCATACCCCTGGCCATAGCCGGAAACGACTTGGTGGCTTGTGCCCAAACCGGAACCGGAAAAACAGCGGCGTTTGTATTGCCCTTGCTCAACAGCATTTTGAAAAACGGAGGTGGAAAACTGCGCGCACTTGTGCTGGCCCCAACGCGTGAGCTGGCTCAACAAATTGATCAGCAGATAGAGGGCATATCGTATTTCACGAACGTGAGCTGCATTCCCATTTATGGCGGCGGCGACGGTGCCATCTGGGAGCAACAGAAACGCGCGCTACAGGCCGGTGTAGAAGTTATTATTGCCACACCGGGCAGGTTGATTTCCCAAATGTCTACCTACAAGTTGGATTTCAGCAGCCTCCAGTTTCTGGTGCTCGATGAGGCCGATCGCATGCTCGACATGGGCTTTTACGACGACATCATGCGCATCGTAAACGACCTTCCCAAGGACCGTCAGACGCTTTTGTTCTCGGCCACTATGCCGCCTAAGATCAGGCAGTTGGCGAACAGCATTTTGCGCAATCCCAAGGAGGTGAGCATTGCCATCTCCAAACCGGCAGAAGGCATCTTGCAACAAGCTTATAATGCCTACGAACCCCAGAAACTGGGCCTATTGCAGACCTTGTTGGAAGGTTCCACCTACCAATCCATCATTATATTCTGCTCCACCAAGGAAAAGGTAAAAAAACTGTACGCCACCCTTCAGCGTCACCGCTATTCGGCAAAAGCTTTTCATTCTGATTTGGAGCAGGCAGAGCGGGAGACCATTTTGCTCGACTTTAAGAATCGAAAGCTGCGCATGCTGGTGGGCACCGATATCCTTTCTCGCGGCATCGATGTGGAGGGCATAGATCTGGTGGTGAACTACGATGTGCCACCCGATCCGGAGGATTACATTCACCGCATCGGGCGCACGGCTCGAGCTCAGGCAAAAGGGCATGCCATTACCTTTATTCAACCCGACGACCAGCGCCGTTTTCACCGCATTGAGCAGTTGATTGGAAGGGAAATAGAGAAACCTGCACTTCCGGCTCAATTGGGTGAGGGGCCGGTCTACGAGCCTTTGGCACGCCGCGACAACGATCGTGGATTTCAAAAAGGCGGTAGGAGCGGACCGGCACACCGTAAACCCAATGCTCATGGAGGAGAGGGTAAGCGCCACAGCCATGGATCCAAGCCGCATTCATCCGGCAAGGGGTCAGCGGAAGGTGGGCGCAAGGATCTGAGTAAAAACCGAAACGGAAGAAACCCGTCAGGCCCCGCATCTCCATCGGCAGCACCTGCTGTTCCGCCTACGTCCTAATTCGTTTTCTCTTTCGGTAAACGAGAAGAAGGAGGCTCGAGGCTGATGTTTTCATCGCCCGACTGATAGGGCAAATACGTGATAATGAATTGAAACATCTCATCGGAGGTGCGCATGCTGCCCGAGCGTTCGGATACGGTTTTGGGAGGATGGTTTGGGTTTAGGGGATTGTGGATGGTATTGTCAAACGTGCCGAACACGAAAATTGTGGTTCCGGCAGGCAAGCGCCGCATGGTACGAAAGGTGTAAAAATACTGCCAACGAAAATCCCATTTCCGTATCCGAATAAGGGGAATGGTGTCGCCTCCGGGCTTTACGGCAAAGGCCCAAAAGGATTTCCCGAGCAGGTGCATGTGTGGGTTAATGGTAAGCAGGGAGATGTCTGCACTTAGGGTTACCTGTGTTTTAAAGGTTTTTACTTCGTTGGCCGGGATAACCAAAGCAGGCTCAATGGGGGTGATGCCCAGGGTACCCAATTGCATTTCCAGCGTGGGGCGTTTGATGGGCCCTTTGGCAAAGAAGATGTTGAAGTAGGAGGAATCCACTAAGTTTTTGTTCGAGGGACCATAATGAATGTCCTTTAAAAATAGGGCTCCTTTTTTGGATGCTTTAAACCCACCTATTCCCTCCGGATACCATGTGGAGACCACCCCCGGCAGGTAGTTGCCTACGCTCATTTTCATCATCGGGTAGGTGCCGTCGTCCTGTGCCAGTTTGAGTGCTTCATAGGCCTCTTTGGGGGAGGGGAAAGAATCGGTGTCCACAAAAGTTCGCCCTTTTTTGAGGGTTCCGGCAAGCTTGGAATCGTATTTGAGCCATTGCCCGTTTACGTGATGGATGAGTTTTTTTTGGTGTGGAACGAACTCCACCGCAGCAATCAGGGTCTCGCGCTCCATTTCGTATGGGAGCTTCATAAGAAGAAAGCGGTCTTGGTTGTTTCCGATAATGGGAAAGGGTTTTGCCATGCGCACCACCAGATCGGGCTTGCCCAACAGCGAACCCTCTGCAAAATTGGGTAGGGCAGGAGTCTGCTTAAGGTTGCCGGGTGGGCAACCCTGCTTTACCCAGGTTACAAGGGTTTCAATTTCTTTTTGGTTGAGGATTTTCTCGTCCACAAAACGGCTGTAGGTGGTGTCTGCCGGCCATGGGGGCATATAGCCGTTTTGCACCACTCGGGCAATAACAGCCGCTTTGGTTTTAACCTCTGCGAATGTGGTGAGGCTAAATGGGCCAGGACCACTCGGACGATGGCAGCCTGCACATTTGGAAAAAACAATAGGGGCTACATCCTCTGAAAAGGTCAGAGGAGGAGATGGAGCAGAGCATGCGCTTACCATAAGCAAGATTAGGGCAAACCATGCGGGAGCAAATAGCCGTGGCATTCGGCAAAGATAGGAGCCCGCTCTTGGGCAGCCTGAAAAAATGGTGGTAGCTTTGCCCCTAAATCGCAACATAAACATGACAACAGCAACCATCGTTACTGAAAAAGGCACCCTCGAGGTGGAGTTTTTCGATCAGGACGCGCCCAACACCGTGCGCAACTTTGTGGATCTTAGCAAAAAGGGGTATTACAACGGATTGACGTTTCACCGGATCATTCCGGGTTTTGTGGTTCAGGGCGGTTGCCCCAACGGCATTGGTAACGGAGGCCCGGGATATAAAATAAAGTGCGAGCTCGACGGTGGCAACCAATACCACGATAGGGGAGTGCTCTCTATGGCTCATGCGGGCAGAGATACCGGCGGTTCTCAGTTTTTTATTGTGCTCAGCCGCGAAAGTACCGCCCACCTAGACCGCAACCATACCTGCTTTGGGCGCGTTACCAAGGGATTGGAAATTTTAGACGATCTCCGCATGGGAGACAAAATGCTGGAGGTAACCGTACACGAAACCCCTCAGAGTTAAAAAGAAGCCCAATAAAAAAGCCGCCTATAAGGCGGCTTTTTTGTTCCCAGAGGGAAGAAAGAATTAGTGCTTGTGCAGCTTTTCGTCGGAAACAGTAAGCTTTTTGCGGCCACGTTGGCGACGAGCAGCCAGAACACGACGGCCGTTTGCCGAAGCCATACGTTCGCGGAATCCGTGCTTGTTCCTTCTTTTGCGTTGCGAGGGTTGGAATGTGCGTTTCATGTTCTGAATCTCAATTGTGGGCCGCAAATATAGATTCTTTTTTTCTTTCACCCAAGCACACCTCAAAATATGTAACTTTCGAATTCGTCATATCGTCAGAACAAAACCTAAAACCCTAAAGACTCAACTTATGCGATCCAACCACGAAATCGACTACCGCATCATTGGCGATGAAATGCAATGCGTTGAAATTGAGCTCGATCCGGGCGAAACCGTTGTTGGTGAGCCCGGAAGTTTTATGATGATGGAGACCGAGGTGCAAATGGAAACCATATTCGGCGATGGTAGTCAGGCCACCGGTGGTTTTATGGGCAAGCTGTTCTCTGCCGGCAAACGCCTGTTGGTAGGCGAGAGTCTTTTTATGACGGCTTACACCAATGTAGGCAGCGGAAAGCGGAAAGTATACTTCGCAGCTCCATACAGCGGCAAAATCATTCCCCTCGATCTCAGTACACTAAACGGTCGCATCATTGCCCAGAAAGATGCCTTTTTGTGTGCAGCCAAAGGGGTAAGCGTGGGAATTGAGTTTCAAAAGAAGCTGGGGGCCGGATTGTTTGGAGGCGAGGGCTTCATCATGGAACGCCTCGAAGGCGACGGAATGGCCTTTGTGCATTCGGGTGGTAACATCATCGAACGCACCCTTTCCTCAGGTCAAAAGTTGAAAATCGACACGGGTTGCATTGTGGCTTTTACCTCTGCGGTAAACTACGACATTGAGTTTGTAGGCGGTATAAAGAATACCTTTTTTGGCGGGGAAGGGGTGTTTTATGCAACGCTAGAGGGTCCCGGAAAGGTTTGGATTCAGTCTCTTCCCATCAGTCGCCTAGCCTCCCGCATCCTTTCTTACGGTTCGGTTGGAGGACGCAAAGAGGAAGGTGGAATTCTGGGGGGTATTGGAAATTTGTTCGACGGCGACGGTGTGTAAACCATCTCAAAGAACCATACGTTGTAGCAAAAAAGCGTAGGGTGTTGTCATTAACCATAACGAACAACATCCTTAATCCATTGTTTTTTAGCTATGAACCTCCCCAAATTCAATAGTCTCATCCTATTGATGATGGTGCTGGCAACCGCTGGTGCACATGCTCAACTATACAACCAGCGCTGGGTATACGGCACCGGTGGCGGAATTTTTTTCTCCTCAACCGGACCCATACCGTTTGGCGTACCAACGCCCATTCAGAGTTCTGAGGGATGCGCCTCTATATGTTTTCCACAAACGGGTCAGTTGATGTTTTACACCAACGGCGTTACCGTGTGGAATGCCAATGGTTTGGTGATGCAAAATGGAACGGGTTTGTTGGGAGGCGACCCGGTAGTGCTCACTTCAACGGCAGCGGCGGTGATTGTGCCCAGTCCTCAAAACGCCAATCAGTATTACATTTTCTGCCAGGATGATTTTGATGGTGGCAACAATGGGCTGACCTATTCCATTGTGGATATGACCCTTGCAGGAGGGTTGGGTGCAATCGTTCCCACACAAAAGAACATCCCTTTGTATGCCAACAACACAGAGAAACTTACGGTAGCCAAAAAAGGCTGCAACGATGGGTATTGGATTTTAACCGCAGGGATAGACGGGAATTCCGTAGCCGCGTTCGGGCTCGATGCAAACGGGCTCAACACCACTCCGGTTCTCAGTCCCACCAATGCGTTTATGGGAACCAGCGGCCACATTAAGGTTAATCCTGCAGGCACCAAATTTGTGGTGGGCAACTTTTTCCAGAACGCCATTGAGATTTACAATTTCAACGCTTTTACCGGAACCATAAGCAATCTGGTTTCTGTGGTAACCGGCCCCATTTTGGGTGCTAATTTTTCTCCGTGGTATGGATTTGAATTTTCACCGGATGGTAATTTATTATATGCTTCAAATACCCTGGCGTTGTACCAGTTCAATATCAGCAGTGGGAATGGCCCAACCATATTATCTACAGCGGTTCAACTGCCCACAAGCTTTTCGTTGCCGGCGGCGTTGCAACTGGGTCCCGATAACCTCATCTACATGAACGGAATAGCATTTCAGATTCCAAATCCCAATGTTCAGGGTTTAGGATGTGGGCCGTTTGTTCCCGTTTCCAATCAAATTGGCGGCGGAGGGTACGGATTGCCTCAAAAAGTGCTGAGCCTTTCGCTGCCCACGTTAACTTACTCCAGCCCTACTTACACCACGGGCAACACCACCGCCCAGTTGCCCACCAACACCTCAACCTCCTTGGGCCAATACACCGCTACACCTGCAGGGCTTAGCATCAACTCCGTCACGGGTGCCGTTTTGCCTTCTACCAGCCAGCCCGGAACCTATCAGATCACCTTTACCCCCAGCTCAGGCTGC
>JBEIVB010000130.1:0-5666 GCA_040374085.1 Flavobacteriales bacterium
CAGTCAACTTATAAAATCCGGTGCGGCAACGGTAACCGCTTCCTACACCAACGCCTTTACACAAAATGCCGGAACCATAGATTTCAATACAGGAGGATCGAGCAACACCACCTACAACTTCAGTGGAGATGTAACCTTCAACGGAACCGTGCAGAGAACCAATGGCGGTACCCATACTGTTAACTTTATAAAATCTACAGGAACACAGCAATTGGAATTTGGCGGAACCAATGGAACGGGAGCTTTGGTTTGGAACATTGGAAACGGCACCACCACCAACACCGTTCAAATGTTGACCAACGTGGCTTTGAGCACATCTGCCCACACCTTTGTGGTTCAGAATGGGGCTACACTGGATATGGCAGACAAAGTGCTGAGCGGAACCAACACCGGTTTTACCGTAAATGCTACAGGGGCACTCCGCCTTGGACATGCATCGGGCATTGTTACCGCTCCAACCGCCAACGGAAATGTGCAAACTCTTACCCGAAGCTTTCCTGCCACCGCATCGTACTTTTACACCGGAACGGCAAATCAGGTAACCGGCAACGCGCTGCCTTCTACCCTCACCACCACCGGAAACCTCAACATAGCCGCCTCTTCTGGCATAACCGTTACCCTCACCACCAACAGCACCACAACGCCAACCCTTAACTTAATTTCGGGTTTGTTTGCTGTGGGAAGCGCGCAGCAAATCAACATTACCTCGGGTGGTAACGTGAACGATACCGGTGGTGATTTTGCTACCGGCGCAACAGGCGGTACGGTTGTATTTCCGGGAACGGGCACATGGAGCGGCACCTGCAATCCATATAACGTTAGCATTTCGGGCAGTGTAAACTTTGGTGCCGGCACCGTGTCCATTCAAAACGGTGGAACCTTTATCATAAACAACAATGGTTTTGTGAACACCAATGCGCCTGCCTACAGCAGTGGCTCAACCCTTCGTTATAATATAAACAACGTAGGCGGAAGGGGCTTGGAGTGGAGTACCATCACAGGCAAAGGATACCCTCACCATGTTTTGGTTACCAACTCCACCACCCTCAATCCTGCATCAATCGGTGCAGCCAACGCGAATGTGGCTATGCGTTGCGCCGGCAACCTTACCATTGATGCCGGTTCTAACATTTACATGGACTATGGTGGCAACAACATGACCGAAAACCTGAGGGTTTTGGGCGATTTGAATCTTACCGGTAATCTATCGGGCTCGGGTTCAAACGGCTCAGATATTTATGTGGGCGGCAATTGGAACAACAACGGCTCGGGCAATAACTTTTTTCCCAACAACCGTGCGGTCTTTTTGAACGGCACCGCAGGCAATCAAAACGTTGGAGGAAGCAACACGGGCAGCAATCCCTTCCCCTTCCTATTCATCAACAACGCCTCCGGAGCAACCCTCACCGCTGCCCAAACCATTTCCAACCAGCTTACCTTCTCGAACGGAACCCTAACCCTGGGCTCCAACAATCTAACGATCAGCAGCGGGGCCACCATAACCGATGCATCAAGCAATCGTTATGTAATTACCAACGGCAGCGGACGTTTGGTACAAACCGTGGCCAACTCAAATGTCTTGTTTCCTGTTGGCAGGAGTGCCTACAACCCCATTACCCTAAACAACTCCGGTACAAGCGATGCGTATGGTGTAATGGTGAGTGATGCCGCCGCCGGTGGCGAAAACGATGCCAGCAAAATCGTAACCCGCAATTGGGACATAAGCGAAAACACTGCGGGCGGCAGCAACCTGGCCATCACCGCACAATGGAATGCACCGGTAGCACAAGCCGGCGAAGAGGCTGCGAACTTCGTTCGGGGCAATGCGCTTAAGTGGATGGGTAATTTTGTGAGTGGGGCATGGTCTACCACAGCAGCAACCCTTTCGGGCAGCAACCCTTATACCTATTCTGCTTCAGGATTTACGACACTTGGTAAATTTGAAATCGGCATTGAAGATGCCTTCCGCGCCATTCCCATCATCAGCAGCTACACCCCAACATCTGCTTACACCGGAGATGTTATAACCATCACCGGCGTAAATCTGAATGCCCTAACCTCGGTAACCATTGGTGGTGTTGCGGCCACGCTTACCACTCCAACGGCCACTTCAACCACGGCTTATTATGTGGTGGGCAACGGAGCATCGGGCAACTTGGTGGTAACCAATGCAGCAGGCACAGCCACCGCCTCCACTGCATTCACCTACTCGGGTTACATCTCAGACAACAACACCGATTGGAACACCGGTAGTACTTGGCGTGGAGGCAGTGTGCCTCCGGCGAATGCGGTAACCACCATCAACAGCAACGTTACCGTAAACGGCACCGTATCCAACAATCCTTCCACCGTTGCCATCAACAGCACGAAGGCCTTGAGCTTCGGGGGCTCCGGGGCATTGACAGTAAACGCATCTTTGACCAATGCGGGTACTTTAGACATGACCTCCGGTGGTACCCTAACCGTGGCTGCCAATGGAACCTTGACCAACAACAACAGCCTAACCGCAGGCTCGGGTACCGTGGTTTTTGCCGGTGCCGGCACTCTAAACGGCAGTTCGGCCATCACCTTGAATACCTTCACCCTCAACGGAGGGGCAACCTTAACCACCGTGCCAACCATCAACGGAACCTTGCAAATCAACAGCGGAGGATTTGTTTCGGCCTCACCGAATTATGGTGCGAGCTCAACCTTGAGATACAATACAAGCGGCAATTACGACCGCGGAGCAGAATGGAATGCTGCCAGTGGAGCCGGATACCCACGGAATGTTCAAATCAGCAACAACACCACCTTCCGTCCGGGTGGTAACGGCAATCAGAACACCGTTTTGAATATGGGGGGCACCTTAACCGTTGATGCCGGTTCTTCCATGTATTTGGATTTTGGAGGAATGGTTATGACCACCAACTTTAATGTACTGGGAGGGGTTACGTTAAGCGGCAACCTGTCGCTTACCACCACCGCTAATCGAGACCTCTATGTTGGTGGTGACTGGATTGCCAACACCGGTTCCGGATTCAACGCAAATGGCAAGGCGGTATTTTTAAATGGTTCTGTTAATCAAACTATTGGCGGAACACAAGCCAGCAGCTTCCCATATCTCATCTTGGATAATTCTGCAGGCGCATCTCTTGGGGCGAACACAACTGTTACCACCTCGCTGACGCTGAGCAACGGTAAAGTTCAGTTGAACAACTTCTCATTTACCATGGGTGCAGGAGCAACCATTGTAGGCGGTTCCAATACCCGTTACTTCGAAACCAATGGGTCGGGTGCCCTGGTTCGTCAGGTGGTTTCAGGAGGAGGTTCTGTGCAGTATCCTGTTGGACCGTCGAGTTCGACTTATGCGCCGGTAACCTTGAGTCAGGCCGGAACAACAGATAATATTGGAATCCGGGTTGTGGCTTCCAATTCATTTAGCCCTGTGGTGAACGATGCCACCCAAATGGTGAACCTTCAGTGGTATGCTACAGAGGGCACTTCCGGTGGCAATACCTTGACTACCACCTTCCAATGGAATCAAAGCGACGAAGGATCTGCTTTCGACCGCACAGGTGCTGTTTACCATGGCAGTTGGAACAGCGTGGTTGGTCTTTACAACGTAAGACCTTCAGGTTCCACAAGCGGAACCGGCCCTTACACTTCAACCTCTACTGCTGCATTTTCGGGTGCCATCACCAACCAGGCGATGTTGGTGGGCAACTTGGATGGTTTGCGCGGTTGTTATTCTTCGGTAGCCGACGGAGCTTGGTCAGCGGCAAATACCTGGCAGGGTGGTTTGCTGCCCATAGTAGATGGAAGGGTTTGCATAGCGCACAATGTGGTGTTGTCCGCCAGCGACCCTGACAATTTTGTCAACATTACGCTTGGTTCCGGTGGTGGCATAGTCCTGAATTCGGGACGCACCATTACCATCAGCAATGGGGGTAGCATCACCGGTGTGCTTGGCAACTTAGGCATCTCCGGTGCCGGAACGGTGAGCTTCCTCGGTGCCGGAACCATTGATGGAAGCACTCCAGTTTCCTTGAGCAATGTTCAGGTGAATGGCGGGCTTACATTAACCACCGTGCCTACCATTACCGGAAGTTTGCAGATCAACGCAGGTGGGTTCTTGAACAGCGCTCCGATTTATGGTTCTGCGGCACAACTCATATACAATACCGCAGGTGCTTATGCTGTGAGCAACGAGTGGACCGGCAACAGCACCACTGCAGGTTCTGGCATACCCGCTGATTTAGTGGTGCAGAACAGCACCACCTTAAACCTACCCAACAGCAACCGTGGAATTCCAGGGTCCTTGAGCATCAACAGCGGTGCGTTGAACCTAAGCGCCACAAGCGGCGACCTTTACCTGGGTGGCAACTGGACTCGTTCCAGCGCCGCCACCTTTGCTTCTAACAACCGGGCCGTGTTCTTCAACGGCACGGGTACACAAACCATCACCATAACCGGCGGAGGCACTGCCTCGTACGACTTCTTATACAACTCAAAACCATCGGGCACTTTGGTGTTGGATGCCAATACCAATGTGAATGTAACCGGCAATAGCGGCAACGTGCTTGGTTTGGTGAGCACCTCTGCCATCGACTTGAACGGGCGCACCCTTACCCTGAGCGGTACGGGTGGCAACCTGCTCGTTTCAGATGGTGTGTGCAGCATTGGCGGCACATCGGGTACCTTGGCCATCAGCGGCGGCACTAAGATTGTAACAGCTGCCTCCGGTGGGTCCCTGAGCACAGCAGCGGGTATTACAACGGCATTGTTATCCGGTATGAACTTTGGTAGCAATCTCACCACCATAAATGGCACCCTTCAGATTGCCAACAACGGTTTTGTAACCGGCAATGCTCCAATCTATGCCAGCGGCTCCACCTTGCGCTATTTCACCGGAACCACTTATGGCCGTGGTTTGGAATGGAGTGCCACCAGTGGTGCAGGCTATCCGCACCATGTGGTGGTGGATGCCAACGGAACGCCTACCACCCTAGTTCTGAGCAACGGGGGTTCTGCCATCCGAGAAATTGCGGGCGATTTGACCCTTAACAACGGAGGCAACCTAACCATGTCCACCATGAGCCACCCGCTTATTGTTAGGGGTAACCTAACCATTGGTGGTTCAACAAGTGGGGATCTTACCTTGGCCAACACTCCAGGCGGTGATTTGCAGGTAGGGGGCAACATGACCCTCGGCACCGCGGGAGCCTTTCATCCATTCGGCCGTGAGGTGGTGATGAACGGCACCGGTGCGCAAACCATCGGAGAAGGACTGAACTTCACCTACTTAAAAATCGATAACACCGGCAGCGGTGTAACCCTTGCCGGCATAAGCAGCACCAGCAACCGTTTGTGGTTGAGCAACGGAACTTTGAATCTTGGTGGAAATGTATTTTGGGTGGGCGGTTCCAGCGAACTACGCAGAACCAACGGAACCATGAGTGCTGCTCCAACCGTGGATCCCGGATCGCAATATGATTTGCGTTACGATGGCAATGTTACCACTGGCGTGGAGTTTCTCGCGACAACCGATCGGGTCCGCCACCTTACGGTTCAGGGCGGCAGCACCGTTCTTTTGGGCGGAGGCCGCACGGTTAACCGCGACATCAATCTCTTGGGCAGCAGCACGCTCGATGTGAATGGAAACGTACTTTCCTTGTTTGGCAACG
>JBEIVB010000219.1:0-2251 GCA_040374085.1 Flavobacteriales bacterium
CCGGTAGCGGAGTGGGATCGGTGCGCACTCATTTCGTCGGACACCACATAGGTTTGACCTTGTACCAACGCGATGTTCTCGCCGGTGCTGAGTTCGCTGATGAAAGATCCTTCCAGGCAATGCACAATATGCCCTTTGCTGCACCAATGGTCGGCCACATAGCCGGCAGAATACTCCACAATCCTCAGGCGCAACCCTTCCAATTGGTGGGTCTGCCAAAAGGCGTGGCCGGTTTCGCCCGGATGAACAACCCGCTCAATCTGGGACCAATCGATGGTCTGAAATGGAAACAAAGACATGTGCAGATGGGTTGCTGAGAGGCGGAGTAGGATTTAATAATGGGCTACCGGAACTCCATACACCGCGCTGAGGTAATTCACCAGCAGGCGCGTATCGTCTGTGTGGTACCGATCGTTGAAGCGATAAAACTCAGAAATGCCGCTGTAGCCGTAATTGGCCGGATCGACGATGAGGTTGGGACAGCCCTGGTGCTCTTCTCCTACAAGTGCCACAATCTCTCGGCGAGGCCGTGGATAATCGATGTAGCGGATGTCGAGCTTCTGGCGCAGTTCGGGATAATACGCCAACACCCCCTCTAAAAATGCACAATCGGGGCAATAGTAGCTAATGCCATCAGCGTCTCTTGCGGAGTCGAGAAAATTGGGTTTTAGCAAAAACAGGATGTCCATGAGGAAGTGTTTTGGTTCTAACTGATTGATAGACTCTACAAGTTTAGTCAATAAAAATCGGAAGAACACGCCGTTGAACTGTTTTAACATAAAAAGGTGATGATGTTTGGTGCCTGATACCAAACCAAATCCAATTCAGATGGACCGAGAATTCAATTTGTTCCATCGCTCAACCCATCTACCTTTGAGGCAAAGCTTCAGCATCTTGAAAACCGCTCCCCTACTCTCCATTCTTCTGCTCTTTGTATTGAGTTGCCCCATTTTGAGTGCACAACAATTCACCGATTTCACCTGGCAACATCCAAAATACGCGGCTCATAGCCTCAATGAAGTTAAACACGTTGCCGGGCAAACTTTTATTGCCGTGGGCGATGAAGGCATGTTGCTCATGAGCTACGACAACGGCCAAACCTGGACCTTAAAGCAGCGCCAAACCTTGAAACAACTGCGCGCCATTTGGGTGTTTGATGCAAACAACATTCTGGTGGCAGGGAGCTACAACAACTCCGGACTCGAAATGTACCGCACTTCAGACGGAGGCAATACCTGGGCACTTACCTACAGCAACAATGCAATAGGCGTAAACGACCTTCAGTTCCCAACCCCTCAAACCGGCTACCTGGTGGGTAACCTGGGTGCTGTTTTGCGGAGCGACGATGGTGGAACAACATGGAACAACATTTCCAATTCCTCCATCAATGGCAGTTTGCAAAGCGTTTGGTTTACCAGTCCGGAAGTAGGCTTTGCGGGCCGCACCTCCACCTTTGGCATGTACAAAACCACCGACGGTGGCCAAACGTGGAGCCAGAACTTCAGTTATTATTTCACCAACTGCTACTCCATTCGGTTTCTGAGCAACACCTTTGGCTTTGCAGGAGCCAACGGCAACGCCATATTCCGCACCACCGATGCCGGTCAAACGTGGAGTTTGGTAAGCAACCCCGGCTTATCGGAATACATCCGTTGCTTTGATTTTGCAGATTCCTTGCAGGGCATCGCATTAGCGGGCGGTTACATTTACCGCACCACCAACGGTGGCATCACCTGGTCTTCAACCTTTTACACCGGCAATTTGCGCAGCGGCGCCCTATCGCCCGATGGTCATGCTGTGGTGGGCAACCTAACCGGTGGCATCCGCATCAGCAGCAACTATGCGGCTACCTTTGCAGATGCCAACCCCGAGGCCGGAAACCAAACCTTTCGCCGGATTCGATTTTACAACAACACGGCAAACGGATGGGTAGGCGGCGATGGAGGGAAAGTGTTAAAGACCACCAATTATGGCACCACCTGGCAACTGCAAACGGCTGCGCCATACGTAGATTACATAAACGATATGGCTTTGTTGAGTGCCTCACGCGTTTTGCTCTGCAGCAGCGATGGAAAAATTGTGAGCACCACCAACGGAGGCAACTCGTTTACAACGCAAACCTTAGATGCAACAGGTCCCTTAAACGCCATACATTTCCCAACTGCCACCACGGGTTATGTGTGTGGAAACACCGGCAAGCTGTGGAAAAGTACCAATGGAGGCAACACCTTTTCGCCTATCAACATAAGCG
>JBEIVB010000184.1:0-3413 GCA_040374085.1 Flavobacteriales bacterium
CTCGTTGCGCAAACGCTTGTATTGCCCAAACAGATAGCCCACCTCGCGGCCGCCTACGCCAATGTCGCCTGCAGGCACATCGGTGTCGGCTCCAATGTGACGTGCCAATTCTGTGGCGAAGCTCTGGCAGAAGCGCATCACCTCATTGTCTGATTTTCCTTTGGGGTCGAAGTCCGACCCACCTTTGCCGCCGCCCATGGGAAGCGTGGTGAGGCTGTTTTTGAAGACCTGCTCAAACGCGAGGAATTTTAAAATTCCCAGGTATACGGTGGGATGGAAGCGCAGCCCGCCTTTGTAGGGGCCAATGGCAGAGTTCATCTGAATGCGGAAACCGCGGTTGGTTCGGAACTCCCCTTTGTCGTCGATCCAGGGAACACGAAACATCACCACACGCTCGGGCTCAACCATGCGCTCCAGGATGCGCGCTTTCTTGTATTGAGGGTGCTCCTCCAAAAAGGGAATCACGGCTTCAGCGACCTCCAAAACCGCCTGATGAAATTCCGGCTCGCCGGGGTTGCGCTCCATGACTTTTTCCATAAACGATGCGACGGTTTTTTGATGACCACCGCCGCTCGTTGAAGTTTTTTTCTTGCTCATAGGTAGAAGGGTTTAGTGAGGATGAAAGGTAATGTATTTCTTTATTTTTTTCGCCAATTGTGCCCAGGTTCATCTTCCAAGAGTTGTGGGGCTTTATTTGTCTATCTTCGTCTTCCAGACAAGGCTATGTCAAACGTTCTCACCCTCACCACCCACATTGTATCCTACCCCGATCCTACCGAATTAGATGCATCGGAGCAATCGCTTCTGCAGGCTGCACATCAGGCAGCAGAAAAGGCCTACGCCCCATACAGCCGCTTTTTCGTGGGTGCGGCTTTGCTGATGGCCAATGGCGATGTGGCCACCGGAAACAACCAGGAGAACGCTGCCTACCCAAGCGGCATCTGTGCCGAGCGGGTAGCCATTTTCTCTGCCAGCGCCGCCCATCCCGATACTCCCGTGGTGAAGATGGCGGTGGTGGCCCACTCCAATTCGTTTGTCATCAACCGCCCCATCAGTCCATGTGGCTCATGCAGACAGGTGTTGGCCGAGTATGAGCGCAAGTTCAACCGTCCCATTGAGCTGCTTCTGCAGGGCGCATCCGGAGAGGTGTACCGCATTGCCTCGGTAGCCGATATCCTGCCCCTGATGTTCACCGCCGACGATCTCCACGTAAAACCTTAATTCCAACCCAAACCAACATTGGTTGGTGTCGGTCTGACGCTTATTTTTGCACGCCCCCAAGGGCATCCAACGCACACGCTATGGCCAAAACAAAATTTACCAAAGAAACTTACCTGCAATGGTTTGAGTCTATGCTGCTCATGCGCCGCTTCGAAGAGAAAGCCGGCCATTTGTACATCCAGCAAAAGATACGCGGATTTTGCCACCTCTACATAGGGCAGGAAGCCCTGGTGGCCGGAGCCGAGTCGGCCATCACCAAAGACGACAGCATGATTACCGCCTACCGCGACCATGCCCATCCCATTGGGCGCGGCATGCACCCGAAATACATTATGGCCGAGCTTATGGCCAAGGTAACCGGTTGCAGCAAAGGCAAAGGAGGCTCTATGCACCTGTTTTCTGCCGAGCATAAGTTCTTCGGTGGGCACGGCATCGTGGGCGGTCAGATTCCACTTGGAGCCGGCATTGCCTTTGCCGACCAATACAAAGGCAACACCAACGTTACCCTCTGCTACATGGGCGATGGAGCCGTTCGTCAGGGCGCTTTGCACGAGGCCTTTAACATGGCCATGCTCTGGAAATTGCCGGTGATCTTCATCATCGAAAACAACAACTACGCCATGGGCACCTCGGTGCAGCGCACCAGCAACGTGCACGATTTGTATAAAATTGGTTTGGGTTATGAAATGCCTTCCTACCAAGTAGATGGCATGACCTGCGAAACCGTTCACGAGGCCATTGCCCAGGCGGCTGCCCGGGCGCGGAAAGGAGAGGGCCCAACCCTGCTCGAAATGAAGACCTACCGCTACCGCGGACACTCTATGAGCGACCCGGCCAAGTACCGCACCAAAGAGGAAGTGGAAGACTACAAAAACCAGGATCCCATCGAAAAAGTGCGGACTACCATACTCGAAAAAAAGTACGCCACAGAGGCCGACTTGGAAGCGGTAGAAGAAAAGGTAAAAGCCATGGTGGAAGAGTCTGTACAGTTTGCCGAAGAGAGTCCGTATCCCGAGCCTCACGAATTGTATGAGGATGTGTATGTGCAATCCGACTATCCCTACATAAAAGACGGATTCTAACCGAACAGATTGTAGGCAAACCAATGAAGAAACGTTTTATTACCTTGAAATTTTGATATGGCTGAGATTGTAAAAATGCCCAAGTTGAGCGACACCATGACCGAAGGGGTGGTATCGAAGTGGCACAAGAAAGTGGGCGACACCGTAAAAACCGGCGACTTATTGGCCGACATTGAAACCGACAAGGCCACCATGGAGTTTGAAAGCTTTCAGGATGGTGTGCTCTTGCACATTGGAGTGGAAGAGGGCAAAGGAGCTCCCGTAGATTCCATTTTGGCCATTTTGGGCAAGGCGGGCGAAGACATTTCCGCGCTTCTTTCGGGTGGCGGTGCTGCCCCGGCTGCCTCCTCCCCGGCACCAGCCCCTGCGGCTGCTGCTCCGGCACCGGCTGCTCCTGCAGCTGCTCCGCAAGCTGCACCCGCTCCACAGCCTACCCTTGCCTCTGATGGCCGTTTGAAAGCCTCTCCATTGGCACGCAAGCTAGCCGAAGAAAAAGGCATAGACCTGCGCAGCGTATTGGGCAGTGGCGACGAGGGACGCATTGTAAAGCGCGATGTAGAGCATCACCAGCCAGCCGCATCGGTAGGTTCTGCCATGGCTGCATTGGGCACCGAGTCCTTCACCGAAGTACCGGTATCGCAGATGCGCAAAACCATTGCTCGTCGCTTGGCCGAGAGCAAATTTACCGCTCCGCATTTCTACCTCACCTTAGAGGTGGATATGGAGCAGGCTATGGCTGCACGCGAGGCCATCAATCAGGTGGCCGACGTAAAAGTTTCCTTCAACGACATGGTGGTGCGGGCTGCCGCCGCCGCCCTGCGCAAGCACCCCGCCATCAACGCCAGTTGGTTGGGCGACCGAATTCGCTACAACCAGCATGTGCACGTAGGCGTAGCCATGGCTGTGGAGGATGGGTTGTTGGTGCCTGTGGTGCGCCACGCCGACCAGAAAAGCCTCTCTGCCATTGCTGCAGAAGTGAAAGCCTACAGCGCAAAAGCAAAAGAAAAGAAGTTGCAGCCTGCAGATTGGGAAGGCAACACCTTTACCATCTCCAACCTGGGCATGTTTGGCATTGAGGCCTTTACCGCCATCATCAATCCGCCCGATGCC
>JBEIVB010000207.1:0-2564 GCA_040374085.1 Flavobacteriales bacterium
CAGCTTTGAGGTTATGGGGTATTCTCACCCGGCACGCGTAAGCATCAACGGCAGGGTAATGACGGTTCGCTTCGACAACATCATGCTGCCCGACAGCACCAGCAACCTGCAAGGCAGCATGGGCTATTTCCAATACCGCCTGAAGCCCTACGCCAACCTGCCCCTGGGCACCCAGATAGAAAACACCGCATACATCTACTTCGATTACAACGCACCAATTGTAACCAACACTACTCAAAACAGCTATGAAGTATTGACTGCTTTAAACAGCATGACATCTGCTCAAGGTGTGGGCATCTTCCCCAACCCCGGAAAAGGCCTGTATTGGTTTAAGGATGCAAGCCGGGTGGAGCGCGCAGAGGTGTTCGATGTGTTGGGCCAATGCATACTCAACACCACAAACCCACGCCTACTCGACCTCAGCGCCTACCCGGCCGGCATCTACCTTGCCCGCATAAACGGCACCCAAGTGGTGAAATTGGTGAAGGAGTAAGTACGAAAGGGCTCGAATAGGTTTTTGAATCGTCCGGTTAAACCCTAAGGCCGGACGATTTTTTTATCTCCCTTACATACCAACGAATCTAATTTGGAATTCGATTGCGTAAAGCTTGAGTTCCATAAAACAACCTTTTTAATGCAATAAAAATAGATTAACAATTCAATTCATTTAAATAAAAACCAATAACCCTTGGTGTTTCTGCAGGCAAAACCTTTGATATATGGGAAGGGTTGCATACCGTTTTTTCCCTGAATGTTGCCGTTTGGTTAAAAAAGCAATTTTTGACAATTCCTCGCATGGGGTGGAAAATAATTTTGTCAAAAAACCAACCTATGCGACTCCTGCTTTTTTTCTCCACTCTTTTAACCTTTCAGCTTGCCCATGCGCAGTATACCTGGACCAATGTATCTGCTGCGCCTTACAACGCCTCCAAACAAGATGGTGTTTTCTTTCTCAACAAAGACACCGGTTGGGTAGTAAACGGTTCGGGCCGCATTTATAAAACCCTCAACGGAGGTACAACCTGGATTCAGCAGAGGAACAGTCCGGGCACCTACTTTCGGGCCGTTGCCTTTGCCAATGAGCAGGTTGGATTTGCGGGCAATGTGGGCATGAATTACTTCCCAAACGTAACCGACCCAAACCCCCTCTACAAAACCGTAGATGGAGGCAACAGTTGGGTAGATGTTACGGCCTCTATTTCTGGAGTAGTACCAACGGGCATTTGCGCCATTCAAGCCGTAAACAACAGTGTTGTCTACGCTGCCGGCCGGGTGGGCAGTCCACCGATTATCATCAAAACTACCGATGGGGGCAATACCTGGGTAGGTACCGATTTATCGGCACAGTGCGGTATGATTTTAGACCTGTATTTTCATTCTCCCGATACGGGATATGTGTTTGCCGGATCGAATGCCGATGTAGCCAGTTCTTCGGCCAGCATTTTGCGCACCACCGATGGAGGACAAACCTGGAGCGTGGTTTACACTTCTCCCCGCACTTATGAGTTAACCTGGAAGGCTTGGTTCCCATCGCATCAGGTGGGGTATGTAACCATTCAAAGCTACGACAGCAACACTTCTCAGCGTTACATAGCCAAAACCACCGATGGGGGACTAACGTGGAGTGAACTGCCTTTGGTAAACAGCGCCGTTCGGGAATTCGGCGTTGGCTTCATCAACGAAAACGTGGGTTGGGTTGGAGGAGAATCCACCGGATATCAAACCCTGGATGGTGGACAAACCTGGACCCCCAAAAACATTGGGCAGTATGCCAATAAATTCACCATTATAAAAAACTCCGACGGAACCCAAACCGCCTATGCCGTTGGCTTGCGCCTGTTTAAAATGACCACAACCAATCTCTCGGGCATAGAGCAGCCTACTGCAGAAGTCATTAAGGCCCTTGTGTACCCAAATCCGGCCCGCTCGGGTGCGTATGTCTCCATGTCGCTCGAAAAAATCAAAACCAACATTGTGCACGCCGAACTGCTTTCCCTGGATGGAAAGTTGAGTCGGGTCTTGTTCAAAGGTTTTTATCGGGGCACCCACGAATCGCCCTTTATGTTTCCACTGCCGGATGTGGAGGCAGGTCACTACTTGGTACGATTTACCGACGATGCCGGCAAGGTGTATACAGAGAAACTTTGGGTAACCCGTTGATGCATCCTTTCTTCACAGCCCAGTTATGTTGAATCGCGGTTGTACAAGAGTTTCGGTGGCGTTGTTCACACGCGCTTTTAGTGAAGAATTTCCCATTCCTTCCTCATTTTCTAAGCCGGTTGCAGCGTTTTAAGATTTCACAGCCACATGGTTATATTTGCCACCAGCTATCAACAAACGGCCTTCTGCATTTATTTTTGAAAGGGCTGCAGCCCATCTGCCATTTCAATTGTCCCACACAAAAAACACGTTAAACAACTTATGAACCTTTCTTCCCCCATTCGGTTTTCCGCCGTTGCAGCCATTGCCTTGGCCCTCTTGAATCAGTCCTGTTCTCAGAAGAAAACCGAACCGGTTCAATCCTTCTTCGACACCACCAATATGAACCCTAAGGTTGTGCCCGG
>JBEIVB010000105.1:0-7674 GCA_040374085.1 Flavobacteriales bacterium
AGCGGCAGGTTGGCGTTGGGCTTTAGGCGGTATTGGAAGTAGCCCATGCTGCCATCATAATCTGTAGTGCTGTCGGGCCGCATGATGTTGTCGAATCGAACCGTCATTACCCTGCCGTTGATGCTTACGCGTGCCGGGTGAGAATACCCCATAACCTCAAAGCTGTTTAAATTGAGGTGGGTGTCTAAGGTGTCTTTCAAACGGATGTTAAAGGCCGGGGCGGTGCCGGTGTTCTGGAAGTGTATGGTATAGGTAAACCAATCGTTGTAACCGGGTGCTACGTTGGTGGGATATACCTCCTTCATGTTGGGGTCGTAGGAGTTGACCACATTGTAGCAAAACGTGTAGTGGTTGTTGGTGGTATCGGCATCGGCGGGGTTGGTGGTAATGTGCACGTTAACGCAAACCTGATCACCGGCTTGGGCGGTGGTATCGGTCAAAAAGCGTAAGCCAAAAGAGTTGGGCGATAGGGTGCTGAGGTTGGGAATGTTGTAAGAGAAAAAATTACCGCTTACGGTGGGTATTAAAGCTCCAGTTGCTGGCGCAGAGTAGGTTACCGGTCCATTGACCTGGATGGTTACAGTGCCGCCTAGGATGCTGCTGTCGCATACCAGGTTATAATAAAAGGCATCGTTGGTAAAGTTTGTTTGGACTGTGTGAACTTGTCCAGGAAAAACCCATCCGGATCTGTGAATGTTTTGCACGAAAACGTCTTCAATGGTATCGCAGGACACCGGAAAATTGCGGTTCAAAATGCTCTGTGAAATAGAATCGAGGTGCACCGCTTGCACATTCGATTGGCTGCAGGACACATGAAACGGAAGGTCTTCGTCGTGGATGCGGATGTAAAAAGAATCCGGAGTTAAAGAGAAAAAACTATACACTCCATTAATGGTATTGCTATATGCCACCAAGTTGTTTTGGGTGTTGAAAAGCTTTACCGACACATTTTCCAGCCTGGGATCGTTCTGGTTCAAGGCACAGTTCCCATTCTGATCCTTGTACACCGTTCCCATTATGTTTGCTTGATTCTGGCATTGGTTAGGGTTGTTCACTGGGTCGTTGTCCATACAAAGCGGCAAACCGAAACTGTAGCCGATTTGGTTTGGAAGGCAGGTTAGGGAATTATTAGCAATATTTAAGAATCCCACAACATTTGGAAGGTTGGTCAAACAGGAGATGTTATTGTTGTTTATCCTCAAAATGTCCATTGCAACGGGCAAGGCAGGCAAAAATGTTAATTGATTAAATTGACAATCTAAAGATGTCAATGAGTTCGGCAAAATAGGAAGACTGCTCAGTTGATTGTTGCTACAGTTTAAATATGTAAAATTACTTGGCAAAATAGGAAGGGTGGTCAATTGATTATAACTGCACAATAAAAATGTCAATGAGTTCGGCAAAACAGGAAGGCTAATCAGTTGATTAACTTGACACCTCAAGTCCGCCATAAAAATGGGCAAAGCAGGAAGGCTGGTCAATTGATTATAAGTGCAATATAAACTAACCAAGGAATTAGGCAAAGCAGGAAGGCTGGTCAATTGATTATTGCTGCAGTCTAAATTTGACAATGCATTGGGCAAAGCAGGAAGGCTGGTTAGTAGATTATTTCTGCAGTCTAAACCGATTAAGGAATTAGGCAAAGCAGTAAGGCTGGTCAATTGATTATCAAAGCACCGTAAATGTGCCAAGGAGTGAGGCAAAACAGGAAGGCTGGTCAGTAAATTATAACTACAATCTAAATAATTGAGCACATCAAAATACTGAACGCCTTGAAGGTTTGAAATCCCCTCGTTAATAGGCGTCAAATAAATGGCATTCACAATGTCTGAACAGGTCGTATCCATCTGATTTCCGTTCATACAATTGGGATAGTTTTGTTGTAAAAACGCAACAAAATTAGAGTCGGGTATGGTTACATATTGGGCCTGAGTAGACTTGAAAAAAGTGAAGCACAAGGCTAGAGATAAGAGGAGATTTTTCATGGGGCTTATTGGGATTGTTTGGCGACAGAGCAATGGCAGGGTTTAACTGTGTTAAAAAAATGAAGTGATTCTACGCTGTAATCAAAAAAAATCTTGCACTATAAAAACTCATTGCATCTGCTTTACATATTATTTACGTGTATATTATGGTATTATGACAGAAACTTATTTTTGTAAAAGTATTAAAAACCAAAGATTATCCAGCATTAAAATAAAAAAATAATACCAGTAGAAAATAAGAATATCTGCATTATTGATATTATGCATACGTGATATTTCGCCCTGGTAAGACGCCTGCAATTCGCCTCGAGTAGGTAAGGAGATTACCACCCAAACCTTATTCTGTGGGCAACAAAGAGCCTTTGAACGGGCAGGAAAACCTCAGGGGCATCCTTGCGTTGCGCGCGGTCGTTGCGTACATTCGTGCCCCATTTAGAATAAATCTAAACAAGCATGCAGTCAACCCTGGCGGAACTAAAGGTGGGCGAAACGGCGGAAGTATTGGGGTTTTCGGACCTCGACCTAAGCCTGAAGCTCCTGGAAATGGGCTGCACCCCGGGCGAGCAGGTCATCTTAGAGCGGGTAGCTCCCTTGGGCGACCCCATTGCCATTCGGGTATCCGGTTACCTGCTGAGCATGCGCAAGGCCGAAGCTGCCACGGTCTTGGTACGCAAGCACCCCTCAACCCTGTAAACCCATGATTGCCTCAGACCGTGTTGCTTCTGAAACTGGGCCCTTGCGGGTGGCTCTGGTGGGCAACCCCAACAGCGGCAAGAGCAGCTTATTTAACGCCCTCACCGGCCTAAACCAGCAGATTGGCAACTTTCCGGGTGTAACCGTTGAAAAGCGCACCGGAAAAGCCCGCCTGCCCGATGGGCGCGAGGTAGAGGTGATGGATCTGCCCGGCACCTACAGCCTCTTTCCCAAAAGCATGGACGAAGAGCTGGCCGTATCGGTGCTCACCGACCCCACCCACGAAGACTTTCCCGACCTAACCTTGGTTGTGGCCGATGCCTCGAACCTCAAGCGCAGCCTCTTCCTCTGCACCCAGGTGATGGATCTGAGGGTTCCGGTGGTATTGGTACTGAACATGGTGGACCTTGCCCAGCGCAAAGGCCTGGAGATCTCGGCCGCTGCCCTGGAGCACGAGCTGGGGGTGCCCGTTGTTCCCATGAACGCCCGCAAAGGCGAAGGCATAGAAGCCCTGCGTGCGGCCTTGGCGGCCAAAGGAGGCACCGCACAAGGCTCCATAGTAGACATGGATCGCATTGAAACCCGCACCATACGCGACATAGAGCGGGTATTGCGCACCAACTGCGCCTTTGCCTCCTTCATCGTAGCCAACAACCTACAGAACATCTCCTACTTCAACCACAACCGCGAAAAGCGCGAAGCCATACGCGACATTCTGGAGCTGAACCAATTTGATGCCCGCAAGCTGCAGGCCTTAGAGTCCATTGAGCGCTACCGAAAACTCAGCGAAATTGTGGGCAAAGTCATACGGAGAGTAGCCGCGGCCCCGGTTCGCGAGCAACCCTTCGACCGCATCCTCACCCATCGCATCTGGGGGTATGGCATCTTTTTGATGGTGCTGTTTCTGGTCTTTCAGGCCATCTTCACCTTTGCCTCATGGCCTATGGCCGTTATTGAAGACGGGTTCAGCCTGGCCACCGCGTGGCTTGCCGAGCGTTTGCCGGCGGGTTTGTTCACCGACCTCCTGCTCAACGGCGTAATGGCCGGGCTGAGCGGCGTGGTGGTGTTTGTGCCTCAGATCGCCTTGCTCTTTGCCTTCATTGCCATACTCGAAGACTCGGGCTACATGGCCCGGGTGAGCTTCCTTATGGACCGACTGCTGAGGCCTGTGGGCTTAAACGGGCGCAGCATCATCCCCCTCATCAGCGGGGTGGCGTGCGCGGTGCCGGCCATCATGGGTACCCGCACCATAGCCAACTGGAAAGAGCGCACCATTACCCTGCTTGTTACCCCCCTCATGAGCTGCTCGGCCCGCTTGCCCGTGTACACCCTGCTCATCTCCCTCATGATTCCCCCCGGGAAAATGGTGTGGGGCGTGTTGAGCATGCAGGGTTTGCTGCTGATGGCATTGTACATGCTGGGCTTTGTGGCGGCCTTGTTGGCGGCACTCGCCTTAAAATGGGTGTTGAAGAGCCGGGAAAAAAGTCACTTCATCATGGAATTGCCCCTCTACCGCGCACCGCGTTGGCGCAACGTGGGACTCACCATCATCGAAAAAGTAAAGGTGTTTCTGCACGACGCCGGTAAGGTAATTGTGGCCATAGCCATTGTATTATGGGCCTTGAGCCGTTTTGGACCATCGGAGCCCAGGCAAAAATTGGCCCGGCAAATGGCGCAGGACCTAAGCGCCCATCCGGCAGACAGCCTAAGCATTATGCGGCAGTACGAAAGCCTTCGCCTCGAAACCTCCTTTGCCGGAATGCTGGGCAAGGCCATTGAACCTGCCATAAAACCCCTTGGGTTCGACTGGAAGATGGGCATTTCCCTCATCACCAGCTTTGCTGCCCGCGAGGTATTTGTTGGCACAATGGCAACCCTGTATTCGGTGGGCGATGCAGAAGACACCCGCTCCATACGCGAGAAAATGCAAGAGGCCCGCAACCCCGAAACGCTGAAACCCGTGTATCGTCCGGCGGTATGCTTTAGCCTTATTTTATTCTACGCCTTTGCGCTGCAGTGCATGAGTACCCTGGCTGTGGTGAAGCGCGAAACGGGCAGTTGGAAATGGCCCTTGGTGCAGTTTCTGGGCATGGGTGCCCTGGCCTGGCTGGCCAGCTTCTGTTGCTTTCAGTTATGGCCCTAACTCCGCCCGATCCCAGACCCGCCTACCAAGCCATCCTTCGGCGCTTCATACCGCCGGCAGCCGTAGAGATCATGGCCGATTGGGTGTTGCGCTACAACTTCGATTTGCGCATCACCGAGCCGCGCACCAGCAAATTCGGCGACTACACCTCCCCGTCTAAGCACCAACGCCACCGCATCAGCATCAACCACAACCTAAACCCATACGCCTTCCTCATTACCCTGGTGCACGAGGTAGCGCACCTGGCCACATTTGATAAGTATGCCATTATCGTGCACCGCATAAAGCCCCACGGAATAGAATGGAAAGGCGAGTTTCAGCGCCTCATACGCCCCTTTCTCCACGAGGGCGTTTTCCCACCCGATGTGCTGCAGGCCTTGCGCAACTACATGGAAAATCCGGCGGCATCGAGCTGCACCGACGTGCATCTGCAACGGATATTGCGGCGCTACAACCAGCACCCAAGCGCCGAGGTACACTTGGAGGAGCTGCCATACAAAAGCCTATTCAAAACCAACAGCCAGCGCCTGTTTGAGAAAGGCACACGCCAACGGGTGCGCTTCCTTTGCACCGAAGTAAGCACCCGCCGCCAATACCTCTTTCATCCCCTCACCGAAGTACTGCCCGTTGAGCAAACCTTGTTTGGGTTGGACGGAGAAGGATAGCCGGATTATGATAAGCCTGAAGTTGTACGTTGGACTATCTGTAATGGATAAAGCCATCTAAATAATTCCATATAGGTTGTAAGCCCGAAGTTGTACTTCGGGCTCCGGGATGCCGGGTAGAGCCGGTCGCGAGCCTAGATTGGGGAAAGCAAGGCAGTGCCTCGATTTTGAAATTCGGCGGGACGGGGAAAGCGAAGTACAACTTCGCTTATACAATAAGAGGGTTGAACGGAAAGGTGGTTGAATGGAGTAGTCCTTATAACTAAATAAAGGTTGTAAGCCCGAAGTTGTACTTCGGGCTCCGGGATGCCGGGTAGAGCCGGTCGCCATCTTAGATTGGGGAAAGCAAGGCAATGCCTCGATTTTGAGATTCGGCTTGGCGGGGAAAGCGAAGTACAACTTCGCTTTTACAAGATGATGTAGGATTTGAAAATGGATGAGCAATTCAAAGGAATAGCTCCGATTTGGATGTGGTTTGGCCGAAAAAGAGAGGAATAATTCCGCTTATACAAAATGAGGCAGTAGAGGAAAGGAATGAAGGTTAGTACGAAAACGTACAGATTTGGCTTTTTCCGGAATTAAATTCCGTAAAAGTTTGCACCTTTGCATTATGATTCCTCGGGATGCAGAAAAACAACTTACTCTCCTGGCTAAGAGCTTTAAGGCCATTGCGGTTACCGGAGCGAGACAAGTAGGCAAAACCACACTTGTAAAAATTATTTTCCCGGATAAGCCTTATGTCTCTCTTGAGAACCCGGATACGCGCGATTTTGCTCTCGAAGATCCCAGAGGGTTCCTGAATCGCTATAAAGAGGGAGCAATATTGGATGAGGTGCAACGAGCTCCGCACATTTTCTCTTTCCTTCAAGAAATTCTGGATTCATCTATAGAAAAAGGCAAGTTCATCCTTACCGGCTCCAACAACTTTCTTCTTCAGGAATCCATTTCACAGACCTTGGCGGGAAGAGTGGGATATTTAACCATGACACCTTTTTCAATAGGAGAGCTGCACCGTGCCTCTCTGTTGCCTGAAGATGATGATGTGCTGTTGTTTAATGGAATGTTTCCACCCATTTATGATCAGGATATCCCATCATTATTATGGTGTAGAAATTACATCCAAACTTATGTGGAGCGAGATATGAGGCAGATGCTGGCAATCGGAAATCTCTATCGCTTCGAGCGCTTCCTAAAAATTCTGGCAGGAAGAAATGCCCAGGAACTGAATATGAGCGCCATAGCCGTTGAGGCAGGAATAGATGAAAAAACCGTTCAATCTTGGATAAGCGTACTAAGGGCCGCCAACCTGGTGTATCTGGTTAAGCCATACCACAGAAATTTCAATAAAACCATTATTAAGCGTCCAAAGGTTTACTTCTGCGATTCTTCGCTCGTTTGCAGTCTATTGGGAATTACAGAAACTTCACAAGTGCAAACACACCCTCTAAGGGGATCGCTCTTTGAATCGATGGTGATGATTGAATTGTTGAAAAACAACTTGAACCATGGCAGAGGACAGGAGTGGTATTATTGGAGAACCAAAGCAGGTCATGAGATTGATGCGGTCCGGGATAACGGAGATGAAACAACCGCAATTGAAATTAAATCATCGCAAACCATGCACCGAGAATACCTCAAGGGCTTAGAACGGTGGGCTGCTTTAAGCTCTCTAAACCACAACTTCTTGCTCTACGCCGGCTCGGAAAAACAAATCCGAAGCAATGGGATACAGGTAATGAATTGGCGAGAATTTGTATTGCAGGATAAATAAAATTTCAACCTAAGTATATATTGGTAATAGGTCGTAAGCCCGAAGTTGTACTTCGGGCTCCAGGATGACGGGTAGAGCCGACCGCCAGCTTAGATTGGGGAAAGCAAGGCAATGCCTCGGCTTTGAGATTCGGCTTGGCGGGGAAAGCGAAGTACAACTTCGCTTTTACAAGAAGAGGGTTGAATGGAAAGGCGGTTGAATGGAGTAGTCCTAATGACTAAATAAAGGCTGTAAGCCCGAAGTTGTACTTCGGGCTTCAGAATGCTGAGTGGAGCCGGTCACACACTTGATTTGGGGTGGCAAGGAAATGCCTCGATTTTGAGATTCGGATTGGTGGGGAAAGCGAAGTACAACTTCGCTTTTACAAGATGAGCCTCGATTTTGAATTTCGGCTGGGTGGGGAAAGCGAAGTACAAC
>JBEIVB010000182.1:0-3473 GCA_040374085.1 Flavobacteriales bacterium
CGGCCGCTATTATCCGCTCTGCAATGCGGCGGGCCGCACCATTGCCAACGTGTGCCTATCGTCGCGCAAAGATGCGCGCAACGCCGTGGTGGCGGCCCGCGGAGCCTTTGCCGATTGGTCGTCGCGTGCGGCGTTTAACCGAGGGCAAATTCTTTATCGCATGGCCGAGATGCTGGAAACGCGGCGCGCACAGTTTGTGGAGGAGCTCATGCTGCAAGGTGGCACGCAAAAGGCCGCTTCAGACGAGGTATCGACTGCCGTAGATCGCTTGGTGCATTATGCAGGCTGGTGCGATAAGTTTCAGGCGCTTTTTGGAACGGTGAATCCGGTGGCTTCCAACCACTTCAATTTCTCGGTGCCCGAGCCCACGGGAGTGGTGGGCATTTTTGCACCCGAAGAATCGGGGTTGCTCGGACTGGTAAGCCTGATGGCTCCGGCCCTTGCCGGCGGAAATACGGTGGTGGTGGTGGCCTCAGAAAGCAAACCCCTGTGTGCGGTTACCCTGGCCGAGGTGATGCACGCTTCCGATACCCCTGCGGGCGTAGTAAACATCCTCACCGGCAAACGCAGCGAGATGCTCCCCCACCTTACCGCCCACATGGATGTAAATGCGGTGGTGTTTGGCGGAAATAACACAAAAGAATGGCAAGAGATTCAGGCGCTTGCCACCGGCAATGTAAAACGAGTGGTGCAGCAGTGGAACAAAAACTGGAACGATTCAGAGGCCCAAAGCCCTTATCACATCCTCGATACCCAGGAAATAAAAACCACCTGGCACCCCATTGAACGCATTACACCAAGCGGAAGCAAGTATTGATACCAAAACCGCATTAGATTAAGGCCGCAGCGTGGATGGTTATTTCCCGGCTGCAGCTTTGCTCTTCTCCCATTCCGGCAAGCCAAAGGCCCACTTGGGATCGCGCATGAGCAGGATTTTGGAAATGCGCTTGGCGGCGACCACATCGCCTTTCCTATAATAAGCCTCGCCAAAGGTGTCCATAAAGTCGAGGTCGCCGGGATAATAAAGGGTTAATAACTGCGCAAATACCAAGGCTTTGTCATAGTCTTTCCGAGCAATGAATTGATACACAGCATCGTTCAGCAATTCGGGTGGAAGTCGATTGGACATAAAAACAGAAAGTACGCTGTCTGTCTGTTGCCGAATATAAGCGCAGCTCAAGCGCTTAAACGGCTCCAACACGGCATCGGGCGATTTCCCGTTATCAATAAAACTATGTACATCAGCAAAGGCATATATGCCCGGTTCAAAAACACCCTTGGTATACTTTTCTCTACCCAAGCGAATGACCTTCTTCACCGGCAGGTTGCGCTCGGTTAAGGCACGATGAAAGTCGATGATGCGCGGACTGTACACGGTAGATTCGGTTCGGCTTAAATCGGATGCCCCAAGCGCCGCCATGCACGATCCGTGGAGGTATCCTTGACGGGTGAGAAAAAAGAAGAGATAGTCTTTTGTGGGCTTGTGGGTATAGGTGCTGTCGAGGTAAAGCACCCGAATGGGATTGCTCGACTTGGGAAGCAAAACGGTATCCTTGGTAACCAACAACACGTTTTTGGTGGCCGCGGCCAAATTATGGGGCGCCAGAAGGCCGTTGGCGGTGGCGTATTGCCAACTGCTGCGCGTGGTTACCACTTGTGCGCCGTTGCGGATAAACGGGGTAACGCCCGATAGGCTGTGCAAGTGCCAGTGTGAGCTGAGGATGTAGCGCACCGGTTTGCCGGGATAGCGCTGCAACAAAAACTCCCGAAAACGCGCTGCACGTAAGGTGTCCTCATCGAGGTTCTTGCTCTTTCCACCGCCCTCATCTATCATGGGCATCTCTAGTACCACCAAGAAATCGGCATACTCCACTACGGTAGATTGCGCGCCGTGGAGGGTATCCATAACCACAAACGAAAGTCCCGGTTCATAGGTTTGAGCCAAAAATGTGGCATCTTTTTGTGCGTAGCCCGCATGCGACAGAGTCAGCAGCAAGACCAAGAATAAAGCAAAGGGTTTCATGTTTCTTTTTTATACAAACCTATTGCCGTAGAAAGGAGTTGTCTTGTAAAATATTGCACGACTTGCGGTAGGCTCCGGGCGAAACGCCCACATACTTTCGGAAGGTGTGGGTGAAGTGACTTTGATCGTAGAAACCCGATGCACAGGCCACCTCGGCAATGCTGCAAGGCCCTACGAGCATGGTTTTGGCGTGTTCGATGCGCAAGGAAGTAATGTACTCCTGAGGCGTGAGGCCCACATCGCTGGTGAACATGCGCAAGAGCTTAAAGCGATTGAACCGAAAGGTATTTGCCAAGCACTCGAGGGTAAGCTTTTCTTGAAAGTGCACATGCAAATGAGACAATACTTCAGAAAAAACAGAGGCCTGCCTCAAAAAATCTGCATGCTCTTCTTGGGTAGATTTCCAATGTTTTATAATATGGGTAAATAAGTGAACTGCATCTGCCTCTACAGCAATTTCAACGGCGTTGGAGTCGGAGATGCGTTTAAACAGCCGCACCAGGTTTGCATCGCGCGAAACCCAATACGGCATGGCGGAAAAGCGCTGAGGATCAACTCCGTTGGCGTTCAACAGGTGCGTCATGGCGCCGATGTGCAGGTACATAGAGCGGTAGGTCCAGGGAGCATCGGGGTTGCCGTGGTTGGCGTGGGGCACATAAGGCGGTATGAGCACAAGGGTGTCGGCCGAAAGCTGCAATTCGCGCTCAAATATGCTGAGCCACTCGCTGCCCGATTCAATCAAGGCCAGGCTCCATTCGTGGTGGAGATGCACCGGAAACACCCGGTTCACAAATTGCGCGCGCTTCAGCAAGATGCCGTCGAAAGCATTCCATTGTCCAATCTGAACCGGAGAAGTTTTCATTAAATATAATGTATAAATTTACCGGCAGCCATGCTGTATGGAAACATATGCACCAACACCGGCCAATTGATTTCCCAAAAATTATGCCACGGTACATGCTACCAAGAGGGGTTGCATTTGACAAGAGAGAATTAATTTCCACCTTTGATTAAACGCTGCACAACAAGAAGCATCAGATGTACATAACTTCTTCTTACAACCAACGGTGAAAAAGCTTGCTCTCCTCTTGATATGGTGCGTTTCGCAACCAACAGTTGCCCAGCCGTTTAACCCAACACTGGCTCAGCGCCTGCAGTTCACCATAGACAGCATGCGCGCGGCAAACGGAATCAAAGGCATTTCGGCTTCTGTGTATGTTCCGGGCATGGGCACATGGAAAGGGACATCGGGTATATCGAGTGCGGGTGTGCCCATCAGTCCGTCCGTGGTGTTTGGCATCGGCAGCAACACCAAACTGTTTACCGGCGTGTTGCTGTTGAAACTGGCCGAACAAAACCTGCTCAGCCTCAGCGACTCCCTGCACGCATACCTTCCGCCCTTCAACAACATCAACCCAAACATCACCATACGCCAACTGCTGCACCACAC
>JBEIVB010000161.1:0-4206 GCA_040374085.1 Flavobacteriales bacterium
CCGGTGGGTATTTTTATTTTAATTTCGTTGTTGCTCCAAGAAAGGTAAGCATCGGCGGGTGCAGCCACGTAGGTTTGGCCTCCATCGTCGGCGTTGCGGAAGTTTACGCTGCCGTTTCCTCTGGCATTTCCAAAGCCGCTGCCTACGATGGATACGATTTCTCCGTTGCCTGCATGTGCCGTATTGGGTTGAATGCCGGTGATGGTGGGGGCACTGATTTTGGGTTGTATGGATTGGGGAATGAAGCGCATGCCCAGGCTGTCGCGCCAGGTGCCGGGTTTTGGTAGGGTGGTGTTGAGCCCATCGCAAAGCCGTTCTCCATCCCACAAAAGAAGCCCTTGCCTGTCGGCCACCAGCCTCCACGCACCGTTCCAACGCTCGAGCATCCAAAGGCCGGTGCTGCCCGCTTCGGGCATGTAGAGGCCGGAAACGCGCTCGCTCACATCGCCCAGGGTACCGCCCGGAGCCTCAAGGGTTGTGGCAAGGGAATCGCCGCTTACGAGCACGGCATCGGCAAAGCGGAACCGGGTAAACAAGTGCCCATCACGCTCCACCACCATGGGCCTGGTGAGGGTTCCCCATTGCTGAACCGACGCCATTTTTTGGCGGTCTTGCAAGGGAATGGGTATGCGAACACAAGGCTGGGCACGCAGGGTGTATGCAGAAATACATAAAATAAAGGCTATACAGGAGAAACGCATGCGATTTGGATGTTGGCAGGCCTTAGTGCCCAAACTTCCAAGCCTCTAAGTTCGTGTTTTTGCCCAATCCGGCTTGTGAATCTATTTCCGTTTTCCCAAAGAAAACCTTCCAGCCTTTACGCCCGGCCTCGTTTTCCTTTCCTTTCCTTGGCGTTGCGAGGGGTGAGGTACATGTTGAACGAACCGTTTGGTTCAACTGCTTTTGGCCATTTTTTTGAACATGTTGTTCCCAATTTTCATCATGGTGTTGGGCAAGAGCCGGTTCATGGCCATTAAGATTCGGGTCATGATGGGAATCACTTCTAGGGTGTCGCGTTCGAGCCCCTTCACAATGGCTGCGGCCATTTTCTCTACAGGCATATCCATGCTGGTGTCCAATTGTATGCCCCATTCTTTTTGGAGGTTGGTGCCAACCGATGGCGGAATAACCTCAAACACCTTCACCGGACCAGTAGACAGCTGCATACGCAAGGCCCGCGTATAGGCCCTAACGCCCGCTTTTGAGGCACTGTACACGGGTGCCAAGGGCAAGGGCATAACCGCTATGGCAGAGGAAACGTTTACAATGGCTGCTGAAGGTTGCTTGGTTAACTGCGGTAAAAAACGTTGCACCATTTGAATGGTTCCGCTTAGGTTGGTGGCAATTTCGCGGTTGATGTCGTGTACATCGGGTGGAGCCTGCTGCACATCAATCAAACGCATGATGCCGGCGTTGTTTATTAGGATGTTTAAGCTTGGAAACTGCTGCACCGCGGCAGCATACAGCGTTTCTATATCCTGAGGATTGGCAACGTCGCTTTGAAAAATATGCACCCCGGGAATCTTCTGTTTGGCCTCATGAAGGGCTTCTTTTTTTCTACCGGTTATGAGCACGGTTGCGCCTCGTTCTAGGAGCTGCTTGGCCAATTCAAAGCCAATTCCACTGGTTCCGCCGGTGATGAGGACGGTGCTGTTGGGTACATTCATACGCTGTTTTTTTTTGATGGGTTGATGGGTACAGGCAATCAACCCAAGGGTTAGTATTGGGATTGGTACAACGGGCTCAGTTTATGTCCGTTGCGCAACCGTGTTGTCTGCATAGACGAACAGCCCGAAAAAAAATGCTGAAACTGTGTTTTATGAAGCAGATGGTTCAGATGCACACCAAGGGCTCAATACAGTCAACTTTTTGGTTGTATTGTGCATTTAGAATACGCTGGGTAGGTGGTTTTAGGTGGCCATGTGCTGTGCTGCCACCCAACCGGTGCTCCAGGCGGCCTGAAAGTTAAATCCTCCGGTAATGCCGTCAACATCCAGCACCTCGCCGGCAAAGAAGAGGCCGGGCACGGTGCGGCTTTCCATCGTGCTGGGGTTAACGCCTTCCAGGGCAACGCCTCCGGCGGTTACAAATTCTTCTTTATAGGTAGTTTTTCCGGAAATGGTATAGATGCTGCGCTGCAGTTGAGCGGCAAAGGCCATCAGCAATTTGTTGTTTATTTCGGCTGCTTTCCGATCCAAGGGAACGCCGGCTTGCTCTGCCAGGGCCAGCCACAAGCGCTCGGGCAGAAGCGCATCTAGGTTGCGGAACAGGCGGCCCCGGCTGTTTTCTTTTGTGCTCAGCAGGTGCGCGCGCAAGTCGGCCTCCGACCATTGGGGCAGCCAGTTTACGCGCAAAGAGGCATGGTAGCCAACCGCATGCAGGTGGCGTGCCGCAAAGGCGCTGAGCCTGAGAACGGCCGGACCGCTTAACCCCCAATGCGTGATGAGCACGGGCCCGGTGGCGGAAAGAGCAGTGCCCTCAAGAGACACCGTGGCCTCGGAAACCGAGCACCCCATGAGGGTGTTCAAAGGGTGGGGCTGGAGCGGAAAGGTGAAGATGGACGGAACCGGTGGCACCAGCGTTTGCCCCAGGGCTTTCAGCCAATCGAGAGAAGACGCTTTTGGGGCGCCTCCGGTGGCCACCAGCAGGGTAGGGGAGCGGAAACACAAGCCCTTGTTTTCTACCCTAATTTCAAAGCCACCTTCAACCCTATGCACCACACCGTTGCAGCCGGTGTGCACGGCAACTCCGTTTTGCTGCATGGCTTGCTCAAGGGCGCGGGCCACGGTTTCGGAACGGTTGGTGGTGGGAAACATTCTGCCGTCGGCTTCGGTGTGGGTAAGAACACCCAATCGCTTAAACCAAGCCAGCGTTTGGGGTTGACCGAATCTTCGAAAGGCGTTGCGCAAGAAAGGGTTGCCCCTTGGATATGCCCTGAGCAATTCTTCTGCATCGGGACAATGGTGCGTGAGGTTGCAGCGGCCTCCACCCGAAATGAGGAGCTTGGCTAAGAGTCGGTCCGATTTCTCGAGGAGCACCACGCGGCCAGCACCCAGGCGTGCGCCCAGCTCGGCTGCTGCCATGCAACCGGCTGCTCCGCCGCCCAGCACCACCGCGCTCACCTCTCGGGTTGAAATCATGGGTGCAAGGTAGGAAGGAGGGGGGAGTTTTGGGTGGTGAATGGTTAATGGTGAATGGGGAATTGCGAATGGTGAGTGCTAGACCTGGGTTAAGGATTCATGAACTGCAGCGTTTCACGTGGGGTTGCCGATTTGGACGCATGCAGAGCAACAGGCAGAGATGAAGCATACGCGCCGTATTTCGATTAAACTCCGTGTTTGCGCGAATTTGTGACGATCGCAGCAGCCCCTATTGGCTGGTAAAGCAACACGACTGAAGCGGAGTTCCGCTTTGGTTTCCAAGAAGCAAGGCGACCTTGTCTCAACTCCGAATGGACGCCCATGCCCATGGTGTTTTCAAGTAGAGAGTTACCTCTTTCAGTGCCCTGTCTATCCTCATCGATTCCAAACGCAACCTTTTGCTGATCCAGTTAGGCAAAGGAAAATAGACCGGGTGGTGACTTTGCACCCAAAATTGTTAGATTTGTTTGGCTTGTATTATAAAGTGCATAAGCCCTTTGCGTGCCTTTTTGAAGGACAATTGCTCGAAGCGCTCCAAACCGAGCTTGGTTGACCAGCAGCAACTGCCTATGAACCCCAGCATCCGGGCTCGAGGGAAAATATGGGGCACTAAACTGGTGCGTATAAAGCCCATTTGTGGAGAAAGGCTTTTCTTTTTAGCTCGTATTTGCCGGTTATTCCCAACCCCATGAAAACGCCCCATTAAACTTTCCTAAAATTGAAAGGTCTAACAGACATGAAAACAACATTAATGCTCATCGGCTTAAACTTTTTTATGCTGTCTTCTTCCTTCGGTCAAGACATTTACGACAGCATTTATGTCGGCAATGTTTGGAGATCGTACAACATTCATTTACCACTTGGATATAGTTCAAACACAAATTATCCATTAATACTAGGTTTTCACGGAGGCCAACAGGCCGCAACAAGCTCACAGGGTTGGACAGTGTTTGCATATCAGAGTAAACTTTCTGAAAAGGCTGACAGTTCTGGTTTTATTGTTGTCTATCCCGAAGGAAGAGTTTTCAATCAAAATCGGTCTTGGAATGCCGGTAATTGTTGTCCA
>JBEIVB010000249.1:0-1146 GCA_040374085.1 Flavobacteriales bacterium
AAACCCCAAACCGCGTCCTGTTGGATATGAGCCAATTGGCCCGGGGCTTGTATTTGATTCGGGTTGAAACCACCCAAGGGTTTTATCAAGAAAAGCTGATTAAGGAATAATGCGATTCTGCTTGGTTTTAATAAGTTTTGGTTTTTGGGTTGGGCAATTGCTTGCCCAGCCCAGCCAAAACCTAGTGCGGAACCCCAGTTTCGAGGACATTACCACAGATGGGAGCAATTGCGTTGGATTGTATAACCACCATTGGTTTACCCCTACCAACTCAGCTATGTTGTGTTCCACCATTTTCCAAAATTCTCCTACTTTTGCCTGTGACACCGTTTACGGGGTACCCCATACCAATGCCGGAGATCAATACCCCAGAACGGGCCAATCGTATTTGATGTTCTATAATTTTGAAACTTCAGAGCATTCTATGGGACAGTGGTACGCCTACACCCGCTTAAAGAGCCAGCTAAGAGCGAACAACCGTTATTGCGGTGAAGTGCACCTATCCCGGGCTGACAAGCAGCTTATGATATGCCAAAACTTTGGGATGGTGTTTGTGCCCGATAGCCCTGCTTACACCCTTATGCAGTATCCACCTTACGAGGTGCAGTCCAGCAACTTTCCGGTTACCCCCAATCTGCGCCGCATCGAGTACTTCAACCTACCCATTTCGGCCCATGCCCAGGGTTTAGATATCAGTGACACCATGAACTGGGTTCCCCTAAGAGGGGGATTCACGGCCAATGGAAACGAGCGCTACTTAGGCCTAGGCAACTTTGACCCGCTCTGGCTCCTCGATACCACCCATCTACCTGGATATGGCAATTGGCCTTTCTACAGCGGCGGTGTTGTCTTTGTTGACGACGTCTCGGTGTATGCCCTTAAGGCCTTGGCGCACTCCGACAGTGCGGTGTGTGCGGGTGGTGTGGTGCAGGCCAGTGCCTACGGGGGCTACAGCCACTACCTGTGGAGCACGGGCGACACCACGGCCACCGTTAGCTTGCCCGGCCCGGGCACCTACTGGGTGGAGGTAAGCAACTGGTGCGGCACCCAGCGCGACAGCAGCACTCTAAGGGCCTCCGACACCTTGGCATTGGAGCAGGCCATACCGAGCCAGCTCAACCTTTGCCTATAACAGTTTCCCTACCG
>JBEIVB010000193.1:0-3078 GCA_040374085.1 Flavobacteriales bacterium
CATGGTGAAGGCCAGGAAGAGGCTGATGATGAAGGCCTGCATCATGATGGTGCCCAGGCCGAGTATCACCGTTGAGGCCCAGTTGGGGAAGGCCAGGGAGGTGAAGAGCTTCATATACAACACAGAGGTTATGCCCACAAATCCCAAGAGGATGGTGATGAGGGAGAACAGGAGGATGCGTATGGAAACGGTATCGATGTGCACGGCAATGGAGCTTAACCCGTGCATCACCAGGGAGGTGTAGTTCATGGTGGATGTACCGGCCAAGCGGCTGCCCCGCTCTAAGGGCAGGGTGGCCAGGGGCAGTTTGGAACGGATGACCCCGCCCGAGTAGTGGTTCCAGATCTCCGATACGTGCACCACCTTGGCCAGTGCCTTGGGGTGTATGCAACTGAAATTACCAAAGGCAATGCGCTTGGAGGTGAGCAACTTAAACACCCATTTGTACAGCTTATACGAAACCTGAAAGGCCACGCTTTCTCTGCGTCGCGTGCGCTCGGCAAACACAATGCCCTTGCCCGATGCCTCGCAGGCTGCCACCAGCGCCTGCACGTGGGCCGGAATGTCTTCTCCATCGGAATCCATCACCACCACGGTGCTGGGGCCAAACGTGGCCGAAGCATAAGACAAACCAATGGCAATGGCGCGCTGGTGCCCTACGTTGCGGTTTAGGTTCAGCAAGGTGTAGGGCAAGGTGGTGGGCAGGCTTTCGGGTGTGGGATCGAGGCTGGAGCAGTCGTTTACCAAGAGCAAATGAAAGCGGGCAACCAGCGCTTCGGGGTTATCGGTTTGCAGCTTAGAAACCAGCAAGGATAGAGACTCCCAATCGTTGAAAACGGGAATCACGATGTACACGGGGTTGGAGGATGTTGGCATCATTTAAACGCAATTTGACGGTCGTCTGCTTCGGCCACTTTTATCATAAACGCCTTGAAGGCCGGATAATCTTGGGGCTGCACCTGATCGGCTTTTACCTTAATGCGCCGCACCGCGGTGATGGAAGTGGGGCCCGTGCGGTAGGAGAGCTCATACTCCATGGCGGTGCACGAGAGCCGCTCGTTCTTGGGCACCTCCAGCAGCTTCTTTCCGGGCGGGAAATCAACGGTCATGGTTTCTTCGAGCCAATCGCTGTTGTTGAGCTCCCACACATTAAACGGAAACTCGCGCGCATCGGACGAAACAAAATCCAAGCTGCCGTAGGCATCGGCCCACACCATTTTATAGACCTTCATGCCGGCCAGCTCGCTGAGCTGCTTGGTGGCCGAAAACGCAAGGGTGTAGGCAACGGTATCGGAAAGCGCGTAGAGGTTTTTAAAACTCAAAGACGATAACCGAACCGGAGTGGTGTAATCGCTGCTGATGGCCTGGGCCATCTTCTTCTCCATTTCTTCCTGGCCCAGATCTTTGTAATCCCAGCGGGTGGCCGAGGCCAGGGCGCCTGTGCGCTGGGTGCTGCGGGTGGCCTTAACATCGTTGCCTTCAAACGTAAACCGGCTGTTGCGGCTGATGGCATTGGGAGCGCGATGGGGGGCCAGCAGGGGAATGAGATCGGTTCCGCTGAGGGTTTGTCCGGCCGATGGAATGAGCAGAGAGCGGCTCTTGGCGAGGTCGCCCGAAATGGACCCAAACGAGAGGTTGTTGTCTGTGAGCTCCACCCAATGCTCTTTTCCATCGGCCCTGCAGCGCGCTATGCAGTGGTTGAACTCCATAGAGGGAAGCGTCATGTGCCGATCGCCGTTTTCGCGGGTATCGATGAGCACCAGGTTGGCCTCTATGCCCACCTCGCGGCACAAGGCCACAAAGAGGGTGCTTACGTCTTTGCAATCGCCCAGTTTGGTGTTGAGCGTGCGCGATGCTTTTTGCGGCACCAGAGCCGTGTGCAAAAAAGAAACGTTGCTGTAGGAAATCTGGTGGGCAATAAAGGCGTGAATGGCCTTTGCCGTTTCCAGATCAGAGGCCGGCCGGCCATTGGGAAACAGGGTGCGGATGGTTTCCTTTATTTCATAATCGCTCTTGGCCTTGTTGGCGGCCAGGTCGCCGTAGAAGTTGCTGATGAAATCCCAGTTGGCGATGCTGCTCACCTCCAGAATGGCACCCACATCGTTTACCGGAGGCATAAACGGTTCGTCTTTTATTTCTTTGACGTTGTTTTTTTCGAACACATACAGCGTGTAGGGGTCGGTGTTGAGGGTATCTACTTTGGGCGTGAGCTGGGTATTGAGGATGTTGTACCGAAACTTGGTGGCGGTGGGCAGCAGCAGGGAGTAGCGTGCCTTGAGGCAGGGGATTCGATAATTGAAGCTGAAGCGATCCCAGAATTGCTTGGAGAGCTTTCCGGAGTAATAATCCTCTATGCGGTAGATCAGATGCAGGGCATCTCCGGGCTCGAGGGTAGAAAACACGAGTTGGTTTTCGTTGGTTTCGGCCGGCAGCTTGCTGCCGTCTTTCTTCAGCAGCTCGGCGCGTTCGAGAATCAGGCGCTGGGTGTAGGCGTTAAAGCCGATGGTGTATTCTTTCCAGGCCTCTACGCCCGACTTGTTCAGCACCTTTATCAGCACCTCGCTGCGCTCTTCGTTGGCGCCTTCGGGATATATAATGCGTTGCTTATCGTTGAGGAGGATGATGCTGCCCGCTTCCGGAAACTGTTCCTGTCCGGGCGATTGCTTAAACTGCTCTTCTGCGTTTACCGAGCCGAAATAGGAACTGAGATCGGGCTTGTTTTGCATGGTGCGCAGCAGGCGATGCGCTTCGTAGTTGGTGGGCTCGTAGGCTATGCACGTAGAGAACGCCTTTATGGCCTCTGCGTTTCGCTTTTGGGCTTCATATACTTTGCCTAATTTATTCCAGAGCGTGCCGTAGAACGGACACATATCCACCGCCTTCTCCAGCCACTCGGCGGCCTTGGCGTAATCTTGGGCACCGAAATAAATTTCGGCAATCTTGGCGTAATACCCTATGGCGTGGGGCTGAGTCTCTACGCGCAGCAGCATCCACTTCATTCCCTTTTCGAAATTGCCCTGGGCGAAATACTTAGAGGCAATCTTAGAAACCGCCTTATCGGAGTAGTTGGTTTGCAGG
>JBEIVB010000204.1:0-2627 GCA_040374085.1 Flavobacteriales bacterium
AATTATAACCATTTCATAATTACGGTTTTGGCCACCTCCATTGGGGGTGGCTTTTTTTATGCAGCATGATCGGATTGTTGTTTGGGTCGTTTAACCCCATTCACATTGGGCATTTGGCTTTGGCCAACTACATGCGTTCTTTTCACGGAATGCAGGAAGTGTGGTTTGTGGTAACCCCTCACAACCCGCACAAAGCCCAGGAATCGCTGCTTGCCGATCATCACCGCTTGGAGCTGGTGCGTTTGGCCATTGGCGACGAGCCCGGCTACAGGGCCAGCAACATAGAATTTGGCCTGCCACAACCCAACTATACCATACACACCCTGGCGCAACTGGAAGAGCGCCATCCGGGCAAATCCTTTGGCCTCATCATGGGTGCCGACAACCTCGCCAACCTGCCCAAATGGAAAAACGGTGAAGTAATATTGCAACGCTATCCCATTTGGGTGTATCCGCGCAAAGATTGGCCTTGGGAGGCCGTTCCGGAGCATTTGCGCACCCACCCCGGCGTTACCCTTACCCAGGCACCTCTGCTGGAAATTTCGGCCAGTTTCATACGCCGCGCTTTGGCCGATGGGCGGGATGTGCATTGGTTTATGCCCTCTGCAGTTGCGCAGTATGTGCAGGAGATGGGGTTTTATAGAACAAAAAAATAGACCCAACCCAAACCTATTTTTATTATCGTAACGTAATGTATGTGTCGGCAGGCTACCGCTTTTTTCGAGCCACGCCGTAGGCAATGTAGTGCCACGATTGGGGGCATATGCGGTTGCACACCCACTCGTCGATGCGGGCCAGTGCATTGCGTTGAGCCTCCGATCTACCCAAGGTGGCCAATACCCCGGTTGTGTGCAGGTTAACCTCATCAAAAGTGTGCAACCAATTCTCCATCTCGTGGAGCTGGGGATAGCGCCATGAACTTCCCCAGCTCACCCACCGTTTGCGCAACCAGCGGTGCAATGGCGAACCCACCAGGTTTTCGGCAAACAAGAGATATCCCCCGGGCTTTAACGCACGATGCATAGCCGCCACAGTCTGAGCCTGGGTAGATCCATCTCCTTTTCGATCGAGCGCGCCCAACATGGATTTAAATATTACAACATCAAATTTATTCTCAAATTGTAGACCAGTGGCATCTAGGTCGGCGTAAGAAATACGTGCCTCCACCCCAAAACGCCTATGCAAGGGCGAAGCGTTTTCCTGCACGTGCTCCAAATCGGTGCACAGCACACTCAGGCCTTTACTCGCCAACCAAAGCGAAAGTCCACCGCGGTTGGCACCGAGCTCTATCGCAGATTGGAGAAGAGTCCAGTCTGTGTTCTGCTCCCAATACACCAGGGCTTTGTTCCAAGAGCGCACATCCCAAGCCAAGACATCGGCGGGTGAAGGCTTTATTGAATGCATCATAAAGAGTTGAAAATAGGATAGAACGAAAGTAGTGTTTTACCCGGAAGAAAACCTTCGCTTCGGTTTCCATTTTCTCACAAGCGGTGATGCGTCAGGAGCGGGTAACGGAAGCAGGAGCATCCTTCAGAGGCGTCAGAGCACGGTCTTCGTAGAAACGCCCTTCAAAGGTGAATGCAGCTGGGCTTCCTTGCTTTAATACCTTCAGCAACAGCCAAATCAGCAATATGGGAGAAAGCATGAAAACGGCTACACAAGCAGAAACCAGCCAAGAGTTGGCTGCACAAATGGCATACATGAATAAGAGTAAGGTAATGCCAAAAACAGTGTCGCGGATGGGTTTCATAAGAAAGAATTATGTACACATAACACCCATTTAACCCAAAAAAGGTTCACACCATTTCAGGTTTTCGCTTTATTCAACCTGCGTCCTCAGGCCCGCTTAAACTCTAAAAAGGTAATCTCGGGCTTAATGCCCACACGTCCGGGATACCCAATAAAACCAAGCCCACGGTTCACGTACAGGTATTGATGGTCTTTCTGATAAAGTCCTGCCCATTGCTTATAAAAATACTGCACCGGACTCCATTTAAATCCGGGCAGCTCCACCCCAAACTGCATGCCGTGGGTATGGCCCGAGAGGGTGAGGTCGATGTCGGTGTAGGTTGTGTTCACCTCGGCATCCCAGTGGCTGGGGTCGTGGCTGAGGAGGATTTTGAATGGAACGCCCTCGGTGCCGGCTGCGGCCTGGTTGAGCTTGCCGTATTTAGGAAAGCGAAGGCTGGCACCCCAGTTCTCGATGCCAATGAGCGCAATGCGTTCACCGCCTCGCTCGAGCATGCGGTGCTCGTTCATAAGCAGATCCCAGCCCGAGGCAGCGTGCACAGACTTTAGCTGTTCGAGGTTAGCGGCTTTGGCCTGAGGACTTTCCCAAGACACATAGTCGCCGTAGTCGTGGTTGCCCAAGGTGCTGTATACGCCCAGTGGGGCTTTCAGCCTGCGAACGGTGTCTACAAAACCGTCGGTGTCGGTTGCCTTGTCGTTCACCAACTCGCCGGTGAATACAATAACATCAGGCTTATGGCTCAACAGCATATCAAAGGCCTGGTTGAGGTGGGTTGGGTCTGAGAACGAACCGGTGTGCAGATCGGAAATTTGTGCCATGACCATACCGTCGAAGGCCGGGGGCAGATTGGGAAACTTAAGCGTGATGCGTTTCACCC
>JBEIVB010000195.1:0-3002 GCA_040374085.1 Flavobacteriales bacterium
TGCCCCCTTTCTCCATAACCCATTCACAATACGTTTATTCCACAAACTACCCACCATCCACGAGCAACCTGCCCGAGGCACAACCACCAATGTCCTCTAAACCCGCAAGCGGCATTTATCTTTCTTGGGTGGCAAATGCAAATTTAACCGCACCCAATAACACCAACCTATTTCTAAATATGTGGAACGGCATTGGGCTTATGGATTGCGGAACGGTCCAAATTGGGAATTGTCGTTTTGAAGGCATGGAATTCAACAACACTTCAGCACCCGCCGGCACCACGAACATAAACCACCAACCCATGCAGGGCAACGATCCGGCACTCACAGCGGGTTCCAGAAATCTGCAGATGTATTCGGCTTCGAGTGCAAGAGCAGTGTCTGCCATAGGAACAGATTTAATCATGCTTCCGGCAACCGGCAACACCATCAATACACCCACCATCAGAAACTGTTACAGGGGCATTTATGTGCAATATGGAAGTTTTAATCGGGCATTGACCCTAGATGCCTTCCCTGATATGCACATACGGGACGTGCAGGTGGGCATAAACCTTGAAAACACACTTGATCAAAGTATGTGTAGGGTATTTAACTTTAGAGTAGATGCCTTTTGCAATGGGCTGGAGAGCACACGGTGCAATTCCGATTCCAAAGTCTATTTTTACAACAACCGGGTTACCTTTACTTATAATCCACAGACATGGCATGCAGGTGGCAATTGTTTTAAAATCGCACAATCTGCATCTGCTCAAACGCCACGTATAGTAGTTCGAAACAACGATTTTTTCGTTAGAGGTGGAAGGGGCTGCGGTGGTGAATTGGTGTATGCAAACAGAGCATGGGTTCAAAACAACAGAATCGACCTCTTCGATGCCATTCAGGGACAGCCCAATAGCCCTTTTTACAAAGGATTGTTCATTCGATTTGGAAGTGGGAATTTAGTAAACGATAACCGTATTACCTGCAACCGGAACAACCCTACAGTTGGTGACCAAGCCAGCGCCGGTATTCTACTTTATTCTACAGATAATAACCGGCTCTATTGCAACCAAATCAATTTCATGCCGGTGGGTTTAATGGTTAAGGAATCGTGCGCCGGCACCCAATTGGGCTCCAACATTTTTAATGTGAACAACGTGGGGTTGCATATGTATAGATATGACGCCACTTCTACTGCACCCCACATTGGATTACAGCCGCTTATGGGCAACACCTGGCTAAGCACAGCCGGCAGCTACCCCGGATTTGCAGCACGGTTTGATTACCCAACCTTTTATGACCTTTCGGCTAACCGCTTCACCGTTGGCACCGGAAACGCAGCCCCCACCGGGCGAACCTTTTACCCACCCAGTTCATCGTTGCCGAGCGGCGTGTTGAATATTTGGTTTCAAACATGGCCCGGGGGGTTAAACCAGAATTGCTCAAATTTTCACAGTTTATTGCCCAGCGATGACAACCTTGTAGGCATATCCGACACCTCGGGTGTAGTGTTGCAAATGGTTCAATTGGCTGAAATGCCCGCCGATCCATCTTTGTTTGGATTGGAATCGGACTGGTTAAAGAAAAAGGCCTTGTACATCAACCTAAAGGAAAACAGCGAACTGGTGTATGCCAATGAGGCCTTAACTGCCTCTTACGATAGTTTATCCAATACCGAACTGGGCCAAACCGTTGATGCCATTTACGAGGCAGAGGATGCGTATAAGATGGATGAATCTACCGCACAAAACATAGACGCATTAACCGCCACCATCAACGGCTTGTTTGTGGCTTGGCAAAACCATGTAGCATCCGGCAACCTCATTCAGGCACAGGCAGATGCAGAGGCCATTGCCCAGGCCCATAACCAACGCCTGGAGTTGTATGCCCAATGGTCGTTGGTGGTAAATGCCAAACGCGCTGCTGCCAAAAGCCAAAACATGAGCATTGTGCCATCTATACCCTCCGAAGACAATTATAAAACCATGGTAGATGTTTACCTATCTGCCCAAACCAGCAAGGGCTTCGAAAACCTCCAGCAATACGAGTACGATATTTACTCGGTAGCCAGCCAATGCCCCACCACGGGCGGCGATGCGGTTTATTTAGCCAGAACCATGTATGAGGTGCTGCACCCCGATGTTTCGTTTAGCGACAGCAACGCATGCCAAGGTGCAGTGGCCAACCGCATGGCCCAAATTGCCGCCGGAACTGCTCCCTCCCTAACGGCCAAGGCCTCTGTTGCAGCAGCTCAAGCCTCTGGGTGGCGCATTGCCCCCAACCCGGTTGCCGAGCAACTGCAAGTACAAGGCAGTCACCAAAAAGTGGTGGCTTGGTTTTTAAGCAGTGCCCTGGGCCAAACCCTTATGCAGGGCAGCCAACCGGCCGGCAACTTAGCCCCAATCTCGGTTGCCCATTTGCCCAAAGGCATTTATTCCTTAACCTTGGTTCAGGAAAGCGGGCAACGCATAGTGCTTAAATTTGTGCATTAACCATGAAGACGTTAGGTTTTATTTCGTTGCTTGTATGCCTTTTGTTGGCCGGCTCCTTGTGGGGCCAGCCGGCATTGGGCCTGCAAGGAAGGCACCGTGTGGTTGGCAGTTTTACCTATCCGCCTGATTACCTGTTTGGTGGCAACAAGCTAACCGGAACCCCTCAGGGAACGGATACGGCCGATTTTTACAACGAACGATATATTTGGAAGGGTGGCGGAAGTTTATCTAAACCCAACGGAGATTTGCTGGCCTACTCCAATGGATACAGCCTTATGGATGCCACAGGTCATGTGGTGCCCGGGGGCGATAGTTTGTCGCCCACACCCATTGGCTTACAGGAAGTGATGGAGGGCAATCGTTTAGACCAATCGGTCCTCTTGCTGCCCAAGCCCGGCGATACCTCCGAGTTTCGCTTGATTACCATTGCCGCAGAGAGTCCGGTTTCCATGGAAGAATTTATCCCTTTTCGCATCTGGTTAAATCGGTTTAAAGTAACCCAAACGGGTGGCATTGTGGCGGTGGAAA
>JBEIVB010000152.1:0-4482 GCA_040374085.1 Flavobacteriales bacterium
TCATAGGGGGCGGCTTGGGCTTGCTCCTGCTGGCGCTTAGGATAGGCACCATGGAATCGGGCATGTATAAAAACCAAACCCATCAGGCGCCCAAAGGTGCCTTCTTGCGCATCTTCTCTACGAAAGCCAACACCTTCAAATACCTCAACTGCATCCTCATTGGATTGCCCATTTGGTTTGTGGTGGGCGTGCTCATTGCCCTTGCCGACCGGTTTGGTGCCCGTATTGGTGTTAACGGAGAAGTAAAAGTGGCCAACGCCGTTATGTATTGTTATTTGGGCCTATCAGTGGGCGATGTGGCCTCGGGACTGCTGAGCCAGTGGCTGCGCAGCCGCAAGCGCGTGGTGTTGGGTTACCTCGTTTTTACCATAGCCATTGTGGCGGTGTACCTCACCGTGAGCGGGTTAAGCCTGGGCATGTTTCACTTCCTGTGCTTCTTGCTGGGAGCGGCCACCGGCTACTGGGCCTTGTTTGTTACCATTGCCTCGGAGCAGTTTGGCACCAACATTCGCTCTACCGTTACCAACACCGTTCCCAACTTCGTGCGGGGTGCGGTGGTGCCCATTACCCTAAGCTTTAAGAGTCTGGCCGGCAGTCTGGGTACTGCATCCGCAGCGGCCATAGTAGGCTCGGTGTGCATGGCTTTGGCACTGTATGCCATTAGCCGCACCCAAGAGACCTTCGGCAAAGACCTCGATTATTTCGAGACGCTTTGAGGCAAGCCTCTTGCGGGGTAAAAATTTTGTTTTCTTTGTGTCATAAATACACTCAAAAACGCACTATGCTACACGGCTACTGCAAGCGCCTAATGTGGGTGCTCACATGCATGATTTGTTTGCCCGTTTTCGCTTGGGCACAAAAAGGAAGCATTACCGGAAAAGTGCTCGATGCCAAAGGCGAGCCCATCATTGGCGCCCTTGTGGTGCTGGAGGGCACAACCAAGGGATCGGCAACGGATTTGGATGGCAACTTCCGCATCAAAGACCTGCCGGCCGGCAAGGTGAAGCTTCAGATTTCGGCCTTGGGATTGGCTAAGGAAACCCGCACCGTTACCGTGGAAGACGGCAAAGAAATGGTGTTGAACCTGAGCCTAAAAGAAGAGGCCGTGAACCTGAAAGAGGCCGTGGTCATTGGCTACGGCATGGAGCGCAAGCGCGACGTAACCGGCGCCATCTCTACTCTGAAAGCCAAAGACATGAACCTGGCCGTTTCTCCATCCATAGACCAGGCCTTGCAGGGCCGGGCCACCGGTGTGCAGATGACCGCAGCCAGCGGGGTGGCGGGCGCTCCGGTAAAAATCAACGTTAGAGGAACCAACTCCATCACCGGCGGATCTCAGCCCCTGTTTGTGGTAGACGGCATTCCCATCACCACCGGCGACTTCAGTCCGGGCAACCTGGGCAGCGGCACCAACGCCCTTTCCGACCTAAACCCATCCGACATTGAAAGCATCAACATCCTGCGCGATGCTGCGGCCTGCGCCATCTACGGCTCCCGCGGCGCAAACGGGGTGGTGCTCATCACCACCAAGAAAGGAAAATCGGGCAAGACCCGCTTCGACTTTGGGTACTCTTATGGTACCGTTACTCCCACCAACCGGTTGAAATTCCTCGATGCCGCCCAGCACCTGGCCCTGCGCGACCGCGCCGCAGCCGAAGACAGCAGCGTATTTCGCAACGACCGCGCCAACACCCAACTCGGTGTTTGGAACGGAAAAGCCTTTACCCGCTCCATGGCCGACTCCTTGTTGGGTGCCGGATATTATAACAACAACGATTGGATTGGCGCCACCCTCAGACAGGGTATGGTGCAAACCGCCAACCTCTCTGCTGCGGGCGGATCAGACCGCACCACCTTCTACATCAGCGGCAGCTACTACGACCAAAAAGGCTTTCTCGTGGGCAACGACTACAAGCGGTTTAACAACAAAATAGATATAGACAACCAAGCCCTCGACAACCTTAGAATAGGGCTGAGCAATCAGTTCTCCTTTACCCTAAACGAGCGTGTGCCCATTGGCGATGCGGGTGGCCTTGGCTTGGCCCAGCAGCGTTTGCCTTATATACCCATCTACAACACAGACGGCACCCTCAACGACCCTTTCAACAACCCCGTGTGGCAGTTGCAGAACCGGAAATTCAGTCAGAACGTGTACCGCAACATTTCCAACGTGTATGCCGAGTTGACCTTGATGCCCTATTTGAAAGTCCGTTCCAGCTTTGGTCTTGACCTCTTGAACCAGGTGGAATACGAATTCAACCGCCGCAACACCCAAGACAGCACCTCGGTGAGCGACGCCTGGGATCGCCGCACCAACGTAGTGAACTGGGTAAACACCAACTACATGACCTTCGACAAAAGCCTCGACAGCATCCATCGCCTCACCGTTACCGCCGGTGCCGAATTTCAGCGCTTGCGTTCGGAGGGTCTTGGCTTGCACGGCATAGGCTTTGCCAACGACTTCTACACCCGTCCGGGCAACGCCATCACCAAAGGGCAAGACAGCTACAACTACATCACCGGATCGGGCTTTGTGAGCTACTTTGCGCGGGCCGGTTACAAACTCAAAGACCGTTACTTCTTAAACGCCAGTTTGCGTTTCGATGCCAGCAGCCGCTTTGCTCCGGGCCGTCAGTACGGTGCCTTTCCGGCGGTATCGGCCGGGTGGCTCATCTCCGACGAAGCCTTCCTGCGCGACAACAAAACCATCAGCTACCTAAAAGTGCGGGCGGGCTATGGGTTAACCGGCAACAACAACATAGGCGACGCCTCCTGGGTGGGCTTCTTTGGCAGCAACAACGGCTACCTCGGCAACCCCGGCATAGTGCCGGCCAACCTGGGCAACACCCGTTTGGGTTGGGAGCAATCCTCATCGGTGGATGCCGGCTTGGAGCTGGGCCTTTTCAACAACCGCATCAGCCTTACCGCCGACATCTATCGCCGCGTTTCGGTGGACCTCCTCTTAAACCAATACCTGCCCACCTCATCGGGCTACAGCGCCATCCTCTCCAACCTGGGTAAAATAGAGAACCGCGGTTTGGAGCTCTCCCTCACCACCCGCAACCTCACCGGTGAATTTACCTGGACCACCGACTTCAACATCGCCTTCAACCGCAACAAAGCCTTAGAACTCAACAACCAGCCACCGGACAACTTCGACTCGGCACCCGGCGAGGGCCGTTGCATAGTGGGCTATCCGGTGGGTCAGTTCTACGTGGTGCGCTTCTCTCGTGTGGCCGCTGCAGACGGCAGCGTAGTCGTGCGCGACGACAACTTAAATCCAATATTAGATGGATCGGGTAACGTGCGCACCTTGGCCTACAAAGCCGGCACCGCCATCTACCTCGACAAAAACGGCAACGACATGATCTTCAACGATGCCGGCTTCTTCTACAACCAGCGTGTGCCGCGGGGCAACCCATTGCCGCGCTTCATTGGGGGCATAAACAACTCCTTCACCTACAAAGGGTTTGACTTAAGCTTCCTCTTCAGCTTTGTGGTGGGCAATCAGATCTACGACGATCCTGCCAAACAGCAGATCGGCAACTGGCAAGCCTTGGCTCAGCGCCCCGAAATCTTGGAGGCTTGGAACCCCAGCAACCCCAACAGCGTCGTGCCCGGCCTAACCCGCTACAACGCTGCGGTAAACTCAGACCGATTCTTGTACGATGCCTCTTTCTTGCGTTTGCGTTCCCTGAACTTCGGCTACACCTTGCCCGAAGCGGTTACCAAAAAAATGAAGCTCAGCAAGTTGCGCATCTACATTTCCGGGGGCAACCTTTTGACCTTTACCAACTACCCCGGCTGGGATCCCGAGGCCTTGCGCAACGTGAACCCCAACAGCCAGCAGGGCAACATCTCCTTTGGCGGCCCCAGCTTTCAAACCCCACAAAGCCGCACGGTAATGGTGGGAATAAACATTGGATTTTAAAACCTTTTTCACATGAAACCATCCATCCTCTTGCTCTGCACCACCGGCCTTTTGGTGGCCCTGGGCACCACTTCATGTAAAAAACTGTTGGAGCCCACCATGGATCAGCTCTTGGTGAACGACAGCGCCGTGCGCTCTATAAAAGACGTAGACAACGTGCTCAACAGCGCCTACGACGGCATGCAAAGCGGCAACGTGCTGGGCGGCAACGCCACCTGCTACGGCGAACTCATGACCGACGACAGCGAAGTATTGGATTACCGCCTCTCTCAGTTTGGCACCGCCGAAATCTTCAACGGCACCACCAGCATACAAATTGGCGCCCTACGCGACATGTGGCGCGACCACTACGCCGCCATCAACCGCGCCAACATCGTGCTCTATGCCTTAGACAGCTCGGCTCAGGTGCTGGCCGACCCCAACTACGCCCGCTCGGCCCCCCGGCAGCGCGGAGAGGCATTGGCCATACGGGCCATTTGCCACTACAACCTCACCCGCCTTTGGTGCATGCCCTACGACGTAAACAACCCCGGTGCCAACACCGCCGAACA
>JBEIVB010000217.1:0-2304 GCA_040374085.1 Flavobacteriales bacterium
ATGGCGTCGAACCCACAGTGGTGGTTGGTGATGAGCAAGCCTTTGCCGGAAACAAATTCACCGGTGCAGCCGCCCCCAAAGAGCACCACCGCATCTTTGAGCGAGGCTTTGTTGGCATCGAAAATTTCATCCGCACTGATGCGGCACCCCAGGGCTTCCATCTCCGGTTTGTTCCATTTGGATAGGGCCGTGGGCAGCCACATGCCTTCAACGGAGAAGCCCTCCAGGGGCAAAGAAAGCAGCAGGAAAAACAAATAACAACGAGTAGTGAAAAGCCGCATGATGTTTTGGTTCATAGAAGGTTCAAATAAAGGATATATTTGGAACAAATCCATTGGTTATGAAGTTCAAGCCCGTGCGCAGCCCGTTTGTGGTGCTGTTTTGGCTATTGTGGGGCACCGTGCTCGCCAATCCCCTCGATGCGGGTTGGCAATTGTTTCAAAACAACGATTTAATTGGAGCGCGCAAGCAGTTCTCTGCAGCGGCTCAGCAAGACGATCTGGCTGCCGAAGCCGCCCTCGGCGAGGCGCTGTGCGATTGGATGGAGCAGAAGAACAAAGAGGCCTTCGCGCATTTTTTAACCTTTTTTAAACGCTCACCCAATCCCTATCCTTATCTCTACGCGCTGTGGTCGAGCCCCTGCGTGATGGAGAATTACGGCAAGAAGTCAGAAGAGAAGCTGCGTTTTTTAGATGAGCTCATTCAAGACAAGCGCCTGCACGGAACGCTGAAGGCTATGGCCCACCAGATGCTGGGCAACCACTACCAGGCGGTGGGCGATTTCAAACGGGCAAACGAGTGCTTCGCCCGCATCGGCGCCTTGGAGCGCTTTCAGGCCACCGGGGTGTTCGAGAATGTGTCGGGCAGCGGATTCAACAAAGATTATGAAACCCTTGCCAAGCCTCAAGCCGATGCGGTGTTCAGCAACAAGGGCGGTGCGCCCATTCATTGGTTTGATGTAAAGAAGATACGCAACGATAAGTGGTTTGATTTTACCTACAATTTTTATGTAGACAATTCGGTGCTGTTTGCGCAAACGTTTGTGTCGTCGCCCGCCGATACTTCGGTGGTGCTGCGCTGCGGGGTTTCGGGTTCGGTGAAGGTGTGGGTAAACGATGTGTTGGTGATTTCCGAATCGGAAGAGCGCAACATCGACATGGACATTTACAACCAATGGGTGAAGCTGCGCAAAGGCAACAACCGCATTCTTGTGCAGATCGGAGAGAGCGAAATCAGCCAAGCCAATTTTATGATTCGCCTCACCGATGCCAGCGGGCAGCCGGTGCAAGGGCTTGCTCACCAGAGCGCCTGGCAGCCCTACGAGAAGGGTGCGTTTAGCCCCCGCCCCGAGCCTCTGTTTGCCGAGGTGTTTTTTAAGGAGGAGCTGGCGAAAAAGCCAAACGATTTTTTGCTGCGCCTGCTCTTGGCCGAGCACTACCTCCGAAACGAGAATTTCTTTGAGAACCGCCACGCCCTCGAGGAAGCCCGCAAGCTGGCTCCGCGCTGTGCTTTCCTTACCACCCGTTTTATTGAGGCCGCCACCCGCGACCAGAACGTAACGCAGAAAGCCCGCGAAGAGGAGTTCCTCAAAACCAGCGATCCAAACTGCTACCCTTCTATGGTGGCATTTTATAACGAAGCCATTCAGAAAGAAGATTACGAAGAAGCCGATCGTTTGCTGCTGCGCATAGAAGAGCGGTTTGGCAAAACGGAGGTTACCGATGTGCTGCGCCTCAACATCGTAAGCAAGCGCAAGAAAGCCGAAGAGGTGGTTACCCTGGCCAATGCCCTCTATGCCCGCTACCCCGAGCTATGGGAAGCCGTAGAGCTGAAATGCGCCGTGGAGGAAGCCACCCAGCGCGATGCCTCCCAGTCGATAAAGGTGCTGCAGAAGTACCTGCAAAGCAACTACTCCGATAAGGCGGTTTCTACGCTTGCCTCTAAGTATTTCGCCCAGGGCAATTTCGAAAAGGGAATGAAGTGGATGCTGCTGCGCGTAGAGAATCAGCCCCACGCCATCGGGTATTACGCCAAGATTGCCGAAATTTATTTCGGTGCCCAGGATTACGCCAAGGCCGCCGAGTGGCTGGAGAAGGCGGTGGATATGTGTCCGTTCTACGGCACGCTCTGGAATAAATTAGGTAAAGTATATGAGGCCCAAAAGCGAAACGCAGAGGCCATAAAGGCGTTCTCTACGTGCATTGCCTACGAGCCCACCAACTACGAAGCGCATCGCCTGCTGCGCACCATGCAAAACAAGCCCGATCTCAGTTCCTATTTCGGCTCGGTAAACGCAGAAGAGCA
>JBEIVB010000062.1:0-15014 GCA_040374085.1 Flavobacteriales bacterium
GCAGATCAAACCATTTGCGTGGGAGGCACTGCTCAGCTGAACGCAACCGGCAACGGAAACTTCTCTTGGAGCCCCGCTTCAGGCTTGAGCAACGCCACCTCAGCCAATCCTTTTGCAAGCCCATCTGTTACCAGCACCTACACCGTAACCATTACGGAAAACGGATGTACGGCCACCGATGAGGTTGTGGTGAATGTGAATGTTGTGCCTGCCAACGCAGGTGCAGATGTGGATGTGTGCCGCGGCAGCTCTGCACAATTGAGTGCCACCGGCGGAACGGCCTACTCTTGGAGTCCTGCCATCGGCTTGAGCGCCACCAATGTGGCCAACCCAACCTTCAGCGGAGCTGTTTCCGGAACGTATACGGTAACGGTAACGTCAAACGGTTGTACCGGCACCGACGAGGTGGTGGTAACGGTTTTGGGTGAGAATGCCACTGCAGGTCTCGACATTACCGTTTGTCCGGGCAATACGGCCACCATGCAAGCTTCCGGTGGAACATCGTATTCTTGGAGTCCGGCTACCGGCTTGAGTGGCACCAACATTGCCAACCCAACCTTTAACGGAACGGCCGGTGAGGTGTATTTGGTATCCATTGGCAATGGAAGTTGCATCTACGTGGACACCGTTTCGGTTACGGTTGGAAACGTAACCGCCTCGGCAGGTGCAGACCAAACCATCTGTTCCGGTTCATTTGCACAGCTTCTTGCCACCGGAGGAACCAACTACAACTGGAGCCCCGCTACCGGTCTTAGCAATGCTGCCATTGCCAACCCAGTTGCAACGCCTACTGCCACCACCACCTATGTGGTTACGGCTTCATCTGGATCTTGTTTGGCAACCGATACCATTACGGTAGTCGTACTTCCTGCCGTTATTGCCAATGCAGGCAGCGACGCTGCAATCTGTTTGGGTGGTTCAACTCAGTTGAACGCCACCGGAGGTACCACCTACTCTTGGAGCCCTTCTACAGGCTTAAGCGACGCAAACATAGCCAACCCCATTGCCAGTCCGGGTGCGAACACCTCCTATGTGGTAACGGTAAGCAATGGACAATGCTCTGCAACCGATACCATCTCTGTGAGCATCCAAACGATCAGCTTAAACGTGAGCGGTGGCGGAACCATCTGTGCCGGTTCTTCCGTACAACTTTCTGCTGATGCCGGCATTTCGGCTTCCTACAACTGGACTCCTTCTGCCAGCTTAAGCAGCGCCAGTATTTCCAATCCAATTGCCACACCTTCTGCTACCACCACCTACACCGTTACAGCGGTGAACGGTGCTTGCTCGGCAACCAACACCGTGTTGGTAACCGTAACGGTGCTCAATTTCAGTGCTGGTGCCGATGTGCAAGTGTGCGCCGGAGGAACGGTGGTTCTGGGTGCTGCGGCGTCAGGCAGTTTGAATTATTCCTGGAGCCCTACAACAGGATTAAATAATGCCAACATTGCGCAGCCCATTGCAACCCCTGCCGGAAGCATGGCCTACTATGTTACCGTAACCAACAACATTTGCACGGCTACGGATACCGTACAGGTTACCGTAAATCCATTGCCGGTGCCGGTAATTACGCAAAGCGGAAACAGCTTGGTGGCCAATTTCCCCGCAGCCTCTGTACAAAATTGGAGTATGGGCGGCCAGATTCAAGCAGGAACAGTCGGTACCAACCCTTACAACCCAAGTATGGATGGATCTTACACGGTTACCGTGGTAGACAATCTGGGTTGCATCGGAGAATCGGCGCCGTTTAGCTTCCTCATGACCTCCATCCAAGCCATGGATGCACAGCGTTTGAACGTGTATCCGAATCCGGTGGAAGACCACCTACGCGTTGAAGCCGAGGCAAGTGTTGAAGCCGAGTTGAGCATCAGCATTGTTGACTTAACCGGACGCACTGTGGTGGAAGTGTTGCAGGGTCAACAGGTGGTTAAATTTGGTGAGTGGATCTCTGTTCAGTCGCTTGACCCCGGCATCTACTTGGTTCGCTTCTCGATGAAAAACCAAGTGGTGACCCGCAAATTTACCAAGTTGTAATTTTCGTTAGCACTGTTTTTAAGGGGCGGAATCCGTGAGGGTTCCGCCCTTTTTTTTACGGTTCACCGGGGTTTCTTGCGGATGCTAACGAAACATGGTTCATATCTCCCGCAGACCAACGTTTTGTGCATGCGTGAATCTGATTATTTTGGCGCAGCAAAAAAAATGGAACTTTCTATCATTCAGCAGGTTATCCGCGACTTTCCAACGCCCATTGTAGCGCTGTGCGAGCAGGGAACCATTCGTATTTGGAACAAAAAGTGCGAAGAAGTATTGGGCTACAGCGAAGAGGAAATGTTGAATCGCCGGGTTGGGTTGGAGCACCTTATGGCCAATCGCCGCCGATTTTCACATGCCCTAAGGCGCTGGAGGTCGCGCACCGGAGATGAGGAGTTCTTTGAATCGTATCCGATGCGGCATTGCAACGGAAGCGAGGTGCCCATAAATTGGACCATTCGATACCGTCCTCAGGTTGTTTTTCCTGAGCTTCCCATTTGGGGCATTGGATTCCATCAAGACAACTTTAATGCAATAAATCGACGCCTTGCCGAGTCGGAGGAACAGTTCAACCTGATTGCCAGAGCAACCAACGATGCTTTGTGGGACTTCAACCTTGCAACCGGTCACCTGTGGTTCAACGATGGCATGTACAGCCAGTTTGGATATGGTACTGAAGACCGAAACCCTGATTTGGTTTGGTGGGAAAACCTCCTTCATCCCGACGATCGTGACCGGGTTGTGAAGAGTTTTTCTGAAATGTTGGAGAGTGGCAGTGACTTTTGGAGCTGTGAGTATCGGTTTCAGCGAGCCGATGGTGAATATGCCTACGTTTCCGATCGAGGCTTTACCTTGCGCGATCACAGTGGCGTACCCACGCGCATTATAGGGGGCATGGTGGACATTACCTTACGGGTGAAATATGAGCGCGAATTGGAGCGAAAGAATCAGCAACTTTCCGACATCGCTTTTTTTAATTCCCATAAGCTCCGATCGCCTCTTGCCCGAATCATGGGACTTGCGCAGGCCATGCAACTGGATAAAGAGAATGCATCGCCCGAACAACATGCTTTGGCAGAAAAAATGCTGCAAACCAGTCAAGAACTGGATGAGATGGTAAGAGAAATGGCCCTCCTCAGCAATCCCGGCTGATGGCCTTACCAGGGCGTGTATTCCCAAGTTAAGGTTTCCAAATGAGCCTGTTTATTGGCTGGGTTCACTTCAAAAATTTCTTGTTTTTCCATCCAGCCATCCGACCTGTATTGAGAGGCATGGCGCCTCAATAAAATGTCTTCTCCGAAGGTTGTTTCGGAGAGAGTTTCTTGTCCATTCTCGTTATAAGCCAAACGCGTAATGGTCTTGGAATAACCGTTTTGGGTAGATTCCATAATTTCCTCGGTAAGCCGATCCAAATCATCGTATGAGCGGCGGCATTTCTCGTAGGGTTGGCCATCGGCATTGTAGATGGTGTAAGAGGGTTTATGCTCCTTTTTTAACCGATTCTGCTTAATAACAAATGGTCTATATCCATGATTTTCAGTTTTTTCTTCTATGCATATTCCACGTTCATCGTATTGCATCACGGAGTGAAGGAGAATTTTTCCATCTCCATCCTTTAAGGTTCTCTCCATCATGCGGTCTTCCTCGTAGCGCACAACTTCCTCTGTTTCTATGGTGCCGTCTTCATCGGCCACTACGCGTTGGCACATGTTTCCCCACTCATCGTATGCGGTGCGGGTAATCTCTTTACCGCCTTCATCAAAAGATTTTATTACTTCTGTTTCTTTACCTTGTGCATCGAAGGTTCGAAAAATCTCCTCCTTGCCGTCCCATTGGTGGTACACGTGAATTTCGTGAATGGGATTTTCGTTGGTGTCGTATTCCCAGGTAATCTCCATTTCCAGTTCGCCATCGAGGCTGTACTGCATTTCGGAGGACTTTTTTCCATTCGGTAAAAAGTTTTGTATTGAAACCGCTATGGCTTCTTCTTGTGCACCGTGCTCCTGCGGGAGTCGTAGGGTTTTAATGCTTTTCCAAGTGTTTTGCATACGGGTTCGAAGATAAGGATTGCGCGTTTATTGGGCTTTTAGGTTTCATCTTGGGTGTTCGCTGATGGTCCTTTTCTTGCAGACGCTGGCAATGTCTACCTCATCCTTGATTTATTTTGGGTGCGCACGGCCCTTTGATCGTGCACCCTGTCTTTGTTGTTCTTTTTGCCATCTGCTGGAAGGATGTTGATGTATGCTTGGGCTTCTCCTCAAGTAAAATCAAACGTATTGTGATTCGCGCGGGGGGGCATTATCCAAATGCCGTTGCGGTGTTGGTTTGGTTGGTTCGGGAACATCAGGTTAAATCGTCCAGCACCTTTACCCGAACGGTAGGAAGCAACAGGGGCTGCCTGCAACGAAGACGGTTTAAGATGCGTCAACGTATTGATCTGCCCACGCGTGCATGCCCCTAAGCAGGAATGCCGGGCTCAACAGCAGACCAAAAGAAGCACCTGTTTTTTCGCTTGATTATGGGCATCAAACAGCCTTGAAATGGCAAAATTCTCCGTAATCTTGGTAAAAATTTCGTTATGCATTCGGTAATCGTAAACAACGCTGAAGCCCAAGAATTGGAAGTGGTTTCTTCGGAAATACCTAAATTAAAGGTGGTGCTCAGCGGAGAGTCCCTGTTGGCGGATGTGCAGGAGATTAGGCCGGGCCATTGGCATGTGGTCATGAACAACCGTTCCTATGATGTTGCTGTAATCTCCGAAGACCTTGCCGCAAAGTTGCGCGTGCTGCGCATAAACGGGCAACATTACACGGTAGGCATCAAAGATCCGCTCGACCGGCTTCTGGCCAGCATGGGCCTCGATGCCGCCGCGGGCAGCAAAGTAAACGAAGTAAAGGCGCCCATGCCCGGACTGGTACTGGACGTGCGCGTATCGGTAGGTACACAGGTTTCCAAAGGGGATGCTCTGGTGGTATTGGAAGCCATGAAAATGGAGAACATTCTGAAATCGCCCACCGATGGTGTGGTGCGCAAGGTGGCAGTAGAAAAAGGCATGGCAGTGGAAAAGAATCAGGTTTTGGTGCAATTTGAATGAGCGACTCCCGTCTTTGGCCTCCACAGCGCAAACAAGAAAACCTGCACATTATCTTTTGGTTGCTAAAAGATGCCTGTTGGGTTATGGAATGGCGCATTCCGGGCCTCATCATGATCTTGCCCACCATGGGTTTGGGGCTCTATCTGGTGTACACCTGGCGCAACGACCTTACCGAGTTGGCCTTCAGTTCGGCAGTGTGCTGGTGGATTTTGGCCAACTCCGTGTGGATGATCGGCGAGTTTTTCGATTTGGCTTTGAGGCCTGTAGCAGCCTTCTGCTTTTTTACCGGAATAGCATCTTTGATCGCTTTTTTGGTTCTTCGAAGCTGGAGACAACGCAATCGTGGTGGTCAGCACCAACCATAATGCCTACTTTTGAGCCTCAATCATCTGCTCCATGCGCATTGGAATAATTGTTTTTCCGGGATCAAACTGCGACCGCGATTTAGGTTATGTTATGGGCGAAATTTTGGGTGCCCAGGTACAATATATTTGGCATAAAGAAACCCGGCTCGAGGCTGTGGATGCGGTGATGCTTCCGGGCGGTTTTTCTTTTGGCGATTACCTGCGCAGTGGTGCAATAGCCCGTTTCTCTCCGATTATGGATGCGGTGCAGAACCATGCAGAAAAAGGGGGACTGGTGCTCGGCATTTGCAACGGCTTTCAAATCTTGTGCGAGTCGAATCTGTTGCCCGGTGCTTTGCTTCACAATACCAGCCACCGATTCATTTGCCGCAACACCTTCATTTCTCCGGCGCAATTCAACTCTCCGCTTACCCGCAATCTTGAAGCCAAAGCGTATTGCATTCCCATTGCCCACGGCGAGGGCCGCTACCACGCCAGCGAAGAGACCCTTTATGCGTTGGAAGCCAACAACCAGATTCTTTTCCGCTATTGCAATGCGGAGGGCGATGTAACCTCCGACTCCAACCCAAACGGCTCTGCCCATAGCATTGCCGGCATTTGCAACGCACGGGGCAACGTAATGGGCATGATGCCGCACCCCGAGCGCGCAGCCGACCGGGAGTTGGGCAACACCGATGGCTTGATGATGCTGAAAGGCATTCTCAAACAGGTTGCGGAGCGGGTATGAAGTACTACATCATTGCGGGCGAAGCCTCCGGAGACCTCCACGGTGCCAATCTTATAAAATCCATTAAAGCCCTGGATGCGCGTGCCGAGTTTCGCGCTTGGGGCGGCGATAAGATGCAGGCAGAAGGGGCGCATTTGGTGCGCCATTACCGCGATCTTGCGTTTATGGGCTTTGCCGAGGTGCTGGCCAACCTGCGCACCATCTTCAAGAATTTAGATTATTGCAAAAAAGATGTAATGGCCTTTCGGCCCCACGTGGTCATCCTCATCGATTATCCCGGGTTTAACCTGCGCATAGCCAAATTCCTGAAGTCCATTCATTTTAGGGTGGTGTATTACATTTCGCCTCAGGTTTGGGCTTGGAAGGCTTCGCGCATCAGCCAGATCCGTGCATACGTAGATAAGATGTTGGTCATTCTGCCGTTTGAAGAGGCTTTTTATCAGAAGCACGGCCTTCGGGTTGATTTTGTTGGACATCCCCTGCTCGATGCCATCGATCAGTATCGAGCCGAACATCCACTGCAGGTTGAGCGCAATTGGATAGCCCTCTTGCCGGGCAGCCGTAAGCAGGAGGTGGCTACCATGTTGCCCCTGTTTCTCGAGGCTATGAAACAGTTTCCGAATGAGCGGATTCGCGTTGCTTGTGCGCCCTCTCTATCCATTTCGTTTTATGAAACCCTGATCGGAAATGCTCCAGTTGAGTTGGTGGAAGGCGATGCTTATGGCGTCTTGTCTGGTGCCAAAGCTGCGCTGGTTACCTCCGGCACCGCAACCTTGGAGGCTGCACTTTGGGGCGCTCCCCTGGTGGTGGCCTACAAAGGAAGCCGTCTATCTTATCTTATTGCCCGAAGTCTGGTAAAGATCAAGTACATTTCTTTAGTGAACCTCATTGCCGATGCACCTGTGGTAGAGGAGCTCATACAAGACGAAGCTACCCCCGCGCGTATGGCAGAGTCTTTGAAAAAGGTTCTGGATCCGGCCACGCGCGAGCAGCTCAACGAAGCGTATGAAGAAATCCGATTGAAGCTCGGACAATCCGGTGCTTCTGATCGTGCTGCATCCCTCATTTGGCAGTTTGTTGGTGTCCGCAAAAAGATATAACCTTTCTGCATGCCTGGTTGTATGCATGGCCACGGTGCTCATGGCATTCCAATGGGCAACTGCGCAACCCACCTTTATACGCGTTGGACTCTGGGGAGGACAGCGCATCTCTACCCTCGAGGTCATGCCCACCACCACCGATTTCTCCCTGATGGTAGATGGAAAAGTGATGCCGGAAATGCCGGTGAACACCATTTTCCAGGTTATGGTAAACGACGATTCCCTATATCTATCCTGCGGCTTTCAGCAAATGGCCAAGGGCACAACGGTGCGCATTCATGCCGAACCCGGTTGCGCCCTCAGAACCCTCGGAAGCCAACAGCAAGTGTTGCAGGGCGATTTGGTGCTCAGCGAACGCGGCTGCTTACTCAATGCCATCAATGAGGTGGAACTAGAGGATTATGTTTCGGGTGTTATGGAAGCAGAGGTGGGGCCCAAACAACCCCTCGAATATTATAAAGTACAAAGTGTATTGTGCAGGACCTATGCACTGGGCCACCTCCGCCGCCACGAAGCAGAAGGGTTTAATCTCTGCGACAAAGAACATTGCCAAGTGTACCGAGGGAAATCGAAGATGGACGACACCATTCTCATGGGCACTCTTTTTACAGATGGTGTAGTGATGGTAGACGATAAGTTTCAACTCATCACGGCCGCGTTTCATTCCAATTGCGGAGGGCAAACCCGCAACGCAGAAGATGTGTGGAACAAACCCGCCAACGCGCTCCGCAGCGTGCGCGATACCTTTTGCCAAAGCACCCGAAACGCCCATTGGGAAAAGGAAATAAGCCGAAAAGCTTGGATAAAATACCTGCTTCGAAAGAATGCGTTTGTTGATTCTTCAAAAGTTCCCTCCAGCCTAAATTTTGCACAACCCAGACGAAGGGTATTTTATGAGGCAGGAGCCTTTATCGTGCCACTCCGCGACATCCGCGCAGATTGGGCTCTGAGGTCCACATTTTTTTCGGTGGAAGATGCCGGCGACAAGGTGTTGCTGAGAGGGCGTGGGTTTGGTCACGGCATTGGCCTCTGCCAAGAAGGAGCCATACGAAGAGCGCGCTTTGGGCAAACCTACCTAGAGATTCTGCATGTATATTATAAGGGCATTACCCTTATGAACCGCAGGGCACTGAATTTCTTCTCAGAAGATCCATAAAAGTATTTGAGCTTTTGTGGTCAGCATCCAAATAAGAGCTGACCCAAAAAAGAAACAGTGCCGGAGGATGGGGAATTGATCTGGAATGACCTGAAAAGGAAATTACGTATCCTTTCCAAGCCAACCCAAAAGTCATCAACGTGCAAATAACTTAACCACGTCGTTGGCATTGGCATAAATGACCAATCCAAAAACCAAAATCATACCTGCCAGTTGCGCATATTCCATCACTTTTTCGTGTGGCTTGCGACGGGTGATGATTTCATACAACAAAAACAATACGTGTCCACCGTCTAATGCCGGAATGGGCAGCACATTCATAATGGCAAGCACGATGGAGAAAAACGCAGTGAGGTTCCAGAAACGGAGCCAATCCCACTCAGGTGAAAACACTTTACCGAAGGTGATGAAGCCACCCACAGATTCATAACCTTTTACTTCTGAATTGAAGATGAGTTTAAACTGCCTAAGGTAATCGGATAGTGTGGTAAAGGCCTTTTTTGTTCCGGCAGGAATGGCTTCAAAAAAGCCGTATTTCTTGACGGTGATCGGCATGTATTTTTCAACCGGAACAGGTGCCAATCCAAGCTTTCCTGTTTCCGGAACCTGAGCAGTTAAAAGGGTGGGAATGCCTTTGCGCATAACGGAAATCTGCACCTGCTTTCCCTTGTTTTTTTGCAGCTCGTTCCGCACATCGTGAAAGAATGGGGTTGGAGAGTTGTTCACCGAAACAAAGAGATCGCCCGGAAGGATGCCCGCCTTTTTTCCGGCTCCATCGGGCAGCAGCTCCGCCACTTCAAATGGGAATCGGGGACTGAGCAGATCCGACGGTTTTTGGATGATCTTGGCCAAGGTAGCGGTGTTTACAGGAATGGACAGGACCTGCCCATCGCGCTCTACCTCTATGCTGCGGGTGTCGCTGAGCAGGAGTTCCATGGGAACCTTGCTGAAGTTGTCTACCGGTTTGTGGTCTACACTCACCACACGATCACCGTCGCGCAGGCCCATGGCCAAAGCGGTGCTGTCGCATGCTACCCCATATTTTAAGTTCCGGGTAGCCAGATACTCCTCTCCGCTGAAAAAGAGAATGCCAATGTAGATGAGGATGCCAAGTATGAGGTTCACGGTAACGCCGCCCAACATCACAATTAAACGCTGCCAAGCCGGCTTGCTGCGGAACTCCCAAGACTGGGGTGGCTGCTTCATCTGCTCTTTGTCGAGCGATTCATCTATCATACCGGCTATTTTCACATAGCCTCCAAAGGGCAGCCATCCAATGCCGTATTCCGTTTCACCAATTTTGCGCTTAAAGAGCGAAAACTTTGGGTCGAAGAAAAGATAGAATTTCTCTACCCGAATTTTAAACCAGCGGGCTGGAAGGAAATGCCCCAGCTCATGTAAAACAATGAGAAGGCTTAGGCTTAGGATAAGCTGGGAGGCTTTTATGAGAATCTCCATGTGGATTTAAAAGGTTTGGGCTTCGAGCCAGTTTTCGCAACGCAGACGGGTCTCGGCATCGGCGGCCCGATAATCGTTTAGGGTGGGTTGTGGTATTAGGGTATGGGTGTGAAGGGCTTTTGCAACCAGGTCGCTCATGCCCAAAAAGGAAATGCGGTCTTCTAAAAATGCTGCCACGGCAACTTCGTTTGCAGCATTCAGCACGCACGGCGCGGTGCCGCCACTCTGCATCGCTTCAAAGGCCAGGGCAAGGTTTCGGAAGGTCTCCAAATCCGGCGCCTCAAAGGTGAGGTTGGGATATTGGGTAAAGGAAAAGCGCGGGAAATCGTTGTTCAAGCGCTTGGGATAGCCCAATGCATATTGAATGGGCAATTTCATGTCGGGCAGGCCCAGTTGAGCTTTCAGACTGCCGTCGCGGAACTGAACCAAGCTGTGGATGATGCTCTGTGGATGCACCACCACTTCAATCTGGTTGGAGTCGAGTGCAAACAGCCATTTGGCCTCGATCACCTCCAGGCCTTTGTTCATAAGGGTGGCCGAGTCTATGGTGATTTTGGCGCCCATCACCCAGTTGGGATGCTTCAGCGCCTGATGCCGTGTAACCTCTGCTAAATCGGCTGCCTTGCGACCGCGAAAAGGACCTCCGCTTGCCGTAAGCACAATTTTCTCTACCGGGTTGTGAAACTCCCCAACCAGGCATTGAAAGATGGCGCTGTGCTCCGAATCCACAGGATAAATGTTTACCCCGTTCTCTTTTGCCAGCCGGGTGATAAGGTCACCTGCAACCACAAGGGTTTCTTTGTTGGCCAGTGCAATGGTTTTGCCGGCTTCAATGGCTTTTATGGTGGGCAACAAGCCACTGTAGCCCACCATGGCGGTAAGCACCATGTCAACGGTGTCCATCTGAACCACTTGTTCCAAGGCCTCAGCACCGCCATAGGATTTGATGTTGGTATGGGCCAGGCGGTCTTTGAGTCTCGGAAGAAGCTGCTTATCGGCAATAACCACAACGTTTGGGTTATGTAAAAGAGCCAGGTCGGCAAGCTTGTCGACTTGTGTTTGAGCGGTCATCACCTCCACCTCCAGTGCTTCAGAGGAGGCTGCAATAACTTCGAGGGCTTGGGTTCCTATGCTTCCGGTGGCGCCTAGTATGGCTATGCGTTTTTTCAAGAGAGTGGGAGGGGGTCTGCTTGGCCGGGGACAAATATAGACCTAAAAGCTGAGGTACCCTGCGGGGTTCACGGCCGAGCCTTTGTACCAAAGTTCAAGGTGCAGGTGAGGACCTCGGTGCCCTTCACCGCCTGTGCCCACCACAGCAATGGGCTCGCCGGCCAGGACCCGATAGCCAGACTGCTTCAGCAAAACAGCGTTGTGCCGATATACCGAGATGAGGTCGTGATCGTGCTGAACCACCAATACATACCCATGCTCCGGGGTATAGCCCGAAAAGGTCACGGTGCCATCCAGCGCAGATTTTACAGCTTCATCGTCCTTGGTTACCACATCCACCCCCCAGTGGCCTCTACCGGGGTTAAAGGCCTTGCTTATGGTTCCTTGCACAGGACTAAAAAAAAGAAAGGACGCCATGCCACCCGAGGCTACCTGTCTGCCTTGGTAGGATAGACTGTTGCGATCCTGAGCTTCCACGTTTTTGCGAAATGCCATATCCTCTTCTCCGGCGTCCACATCCAGCCGGGCGGTTTGCTGGGCAGAAACCCCTTTCGGAGCGCTGGGCGTCGCCCCCGGGTCACGGCCTTCTATGATGTGCTTCAGAGTAGACAGGTACCGATCCCGCGCCCGCAAATCGGCCTCCAAACTGTCGGCTTTTAAGGCCAAACGAACCATCTTCTTTTTCAGGCTCACATCGGCATAGCCCGGTATGTACTCGCGCAAGGGGGTAAACGCAATGATGTAGGTCATCAGAAAGATGAAGAAGAGGGTAAGCGTTCCAATGAACACAAACAGGTTCAAAGGAGAGAGCACAAAGGCGGCTTTCTCTTCAAAGGTTTGATCGTCTACCACCACCACACGGTAGCGGTTTCGGAGACGGGCTCGCCAGTTGGGCAACTTGGATTCTGGGCTCGACATGGGCGTTCAAATATCGGAAATAACCGCACCGAGGAAGGCAGCGCCCCGCAGAAATGCAATAACTTTGCACCCTTTGCGTTTTTTAACCTTGCAATCCAGCCGGCTCTTGCCCACCACCTTTTTTCGCATCGGCGTTTGGTGCTGCTTCATGGCAGTTAGCATCTCTTGCTCTACCAAGAAAAATACCTGGGTGAGCCGCAACTTTCATTCGGTTACCACCCATTACAACGGCTGGTTCTATGCCAATGAAATCATCAATCAACAGGTAGACAAAACGGTTAAGGCCTACCGCGACGATTACGACCGTTTGCTGCCCCTATTTGTTTACGGCTCTATAGAAGACGGAAAGGCCATGACTCCGGAAATGGATAAGGCCTTCAAAAAAATTTCCAAGTGCATCGAACGGCACAGCATGCTCATTCGCGATCGAGAGTACAACCCTTGGATAAAGAAATGCTACGTGTTGCTTGGACAAACTCATTTTTACAAGCACGATTATTTTGCCGGACTGGAGGCTTTTGAGTTTGTGGCCAACCGGAATCGCAAACACCCCTATCGGTTCGAGGCCATGTTGTGGATGCTGAGGGTGTACAACGAAACCGGACTTTTCAGTCGCTCTCAGGGCCTGATAGACCTCATTGCCGATGAACCCCGATTTCCCAAGTCCTATCGTAGAGAATACTATGCTTTGATTGCCGATTTTTACATTAAAACAGCCAATTATCCTTTGGCTATAAAAAACCTAACCAAGGCGATCAACTATGCGCGCAGGGGAAGAACCAAAACTCGTATGACCTACATCTTGGCTCAGCTCTACATGAAGGTTAAAGACGAGGAGATGGGTGCACGTTATTTTGAGAAGGTTACCCACATGGGGCCGCCTTATGAAATGTTGTTCAACGCCCGCATGAACCTCGCAAGCTCCGTAAGCACCTTAGCCAAGGGGGGCAAAGATGTTAAGAAGGTACTCAACCGTATGCTTCGCGACGTGAAGTATGCCGACTTCCGTGATCAAATTTATTTTGCGCTTGCCAAGGTCTACAAGAAGGAGGGCAGTACCGGAGCGCAGGCAGAGGCACTGACACAATCGGTGCGGGTTTCGGCAAAGAACAAAAAGCAAAAAGGCATATCGGCATTTACGCTGGGCGACGTGCTTTATGGGCAGCGCAAGTTTTTAATGGCCCAGCAGTATTACGATACAGCTGTTGCCAATCTCGATGATAAGTTCGAGGATCTGGAAGTCATCAAGTTAAAGAGAAACAGCCTTTCTGCTCTGGTTAAGAATCTGAAAACAGTAGCGGAAGAAGACAGCCTGCAGCGCATTGCCAAGATGAGCGATTCGGAGCGGAATCGATTTGTGGAGGATATGATTGCCCGAATGAAAAAGAAAGAGAAAGAGGAGCGCGAAGCACTCGAAGCGGCTGCATCGTCGGGCAATGGAACCTTTACTCCGAGCGCAACCGGTGAACAATTGACACCGGGTGGTGCTTGGTATTTTTACAATCCAAACGCCATTTCCGTTGGTGCAACCGAATATCAACGCAAATGGGGTACCCGAAAACTCGAAGATAATTGGAGACGCAGCGTAAAACAAGCATCATCTGGTCCCGATGACCCAACCGTAGGGCCCGACGCAAAAGGAAAGAAAGACAGCAGTGCCGCAAAACCAAACGAGCCGGTTAGTCAGGTGAAGACCAAGGAATATTACCTTGCTCAGCTCCCGGTTGGAGAAGGAAATCTTCAAAAATCATCGGAGAAGATTATGGAGGCTCTTTACAACCTTGGGTTGATATACAAGGAGCAACTCAACGATTTATCCAATGCCCTTGATGCATACGAGCAGTTGCTCAAACGCTTCCCGAAAGGGAAATACGAATTGGTCGCGTATTACCAGCTTTACCGCATCAACGTCGCGCTCGACAACAACTCCGAAGCCGAAAAATATAAGGCCATTCTGCTCGATCGTTTTCCCAATTCGGAATACGCAGAACTCATCCGCAATCCCAACTACAACGCAGATCGGGACAGGAAAAAGAACGAGGCAGAGGTTTATTACGAAGAAACGTTTGCCCTGTTTCAGCAAAGTAAATACGAGGAGGTTTACAGCCGTTGCCTGGCCGCCGATACATTGTTCGGAAAATCAGATTACCAACCCAAGTATGCTTTTTTGCAAGCCATGTGCACCGGTAGGGTAGTGGGCAAACCTGCCATGATTATGGCCCTGAAACGCGTAATTGCCAATTTTTCCAAAGACCCCGTGAAAAAGAGGGCAGAGGAGGTTTTGGCTATGTTGGAAGGCCAAAACGCTCCGGGAGACTCTGCAAAGGCTGAATCGCCTTTCATAGATGCCCCCGAGAAGGAACACTTTTTTGTGCTGTCGGTTCCGGTATCAACGGATATGAACCAATTGAAGGTCTCCGTATCCGATTTCAACTCGAAAAATTTCAGCACATCCAACTTGCAAACCAGCGATTTGATGATGGGTACAGAAAGGAAACTGGTATGCGTAAAGACCTTTGAGAACAAGGAAAAGGCCATGATCTATTTCGGAATGGTACAATCCGATAAGTCCATGCTCAAGAACTTACCCGATGGCAAGTATCAGTATTTTGTTATCACTGCAGAAAACTACATCCGTTTCTACAAGATGCAGGAAACCGAGACGTACCTGAAATTCTTTCAGAGTAAATACAAAAAGGGTTGATTACTTGAAGTTGATAAACTGTATCGGGAGGCCAAACTCGCCCTGTCTCAATTGACCCATCACCGCTTGTAAATCGTCAATTTTTTTACCGGTTACCCGTATTTGATCGTCCATCATTTGGGCCTCTACTTTTAGCTTGGTAGATTTTATTGCTTTAATGATGTTGCGGGCTGCATCTTTATCAATGCCTTCTTTAAGTTTGATTTCTTTACGGATCATGTTGCCCGAAGCATAATGCTCTTTGCCAAAATCCAAAGCCAGAGGATCCAGTCTTTGCTTCACCATCCTGGA
>JBEIVB010000093.1:0-9199 GCA_040374085.1 Flavobacteriales bacterium
CCACTTGCTTGTGAGCGGTATCGGCAGGAGCTGCGGTGTCGCGCAAGGCAGCATCGGCAGCAGCTTCGAGCTCGGCATCGGCTTGCGATACAGCCGAGTCGGTCTTCATTTTTTCTTCTGCCTGTTCCTCTTTGGAGGGACCACATGCCACCAGCAATCCGGCAGCACAGGCCAGCATTAGGAATTTAGCTTTCATCGAATTATCCTTTGCCTTGGCCGGCTTTCCTATTACCATCCATCTTAGGAGCATCTCCTTTTCCTTCACCAGCTTTGCGTGGCTCATCCTCTTTCTTGGGCTTGTTCTTTGGCTTAGAAGCAGACTTGCTTTTCTTTGCAGCCTCTTCTGCCTTAGCTAAGCTGTCTGCCTTTGCTTGCTCAGCCGCCTTCATAAGTGAATCTGCTGTAGCTGCTTCCTGCGCCTTGGCAATGGAGTCGGCAATGGCCTGCTGCTTCACCATTTCAATGGAGTCGGCAATGGCTTTTTCGCGTTTTTCGATTTCTTCTTTAGATGGGCCGCAGGCTACCAACAGGGTAAGACCTACAACACCGGCAGATAAAAGAACTTTTTTCATGTTTTTGGTGGTTTTGTTTTGTGGACGCGAAGGTAGGACTTTTGAAAATTGTGGTTACTTTTGCACCCAAGAAAAAAAAACAAACCCTATGAAAAAACTTCTTTTTGGATCTGCAGCTCTGGTTGGGGTCCTTATGTTGGGCCTTACTTCCTGCAAGAAAGATGAAACCGCACCGGTTATTACCATCACCGGTGGCAACACCCAAACCGTAAGCCTCAACGCAGCCCTAACCGATCCGGGTGCAACCGCAAACGACGATTCCGATGGAGACGTTTCCTCACTCGTTACCTCCGACTACCTTGAGGCAGTTGACAAAGACCAAACCGGAACCTACACCGTTACGTACACCGTAGCTGATAAAGCAGGCAATACGTCAACGGCCACCAAAGCCGTTACTGTGCGCAACGATGCTTACATGTTGGAAGGAAACTACGCAGTTACTGATGTAGTGAATGGTAGCACATCCACTTACTCCGAAACGGTCCGTTTGTCTGAAACGGTAAACAACCGCATCTTGTTTAATAAGTTTGCCAATTACACCGGCAACAGCAATATTTTCGCAAACGTTACGGGTAACAATCTTGACGTACCCAGCCAATCTGCTAGTATTCAAGGAACTGCTACCACTTTTGCTGGTACTGGGGTAAAAAATGCGACCGGCTTTACCATCCAATACACCGAAACAACCTCCAATACGGTTCAGGGTGTAGGCAATTACGTAAAGCAGTAATTTCCACCCACTCAATTTTATCGAACGGACCTACCATTTGGTGGGTCCGTTTCTTTTTTTCGACGTTTTTTTAGAAAAACGCGGCAAAAGATTTTTTTCAATTCATTTTCTGTTACTTTTGCTCACGGATACAAGTTTCCCTCCTATGAAGGTTTTTCGCCACGTATTGCTTTTTGCTTGCCTCCTCACTCTTGGAGTGTTGGCGGGCTGTAAGACCCACGAACGGTGTCCGGCCTACGGCAAAGCTACAACAGGAACGGCGCAACGACCTGCCTAAGGTTCATCATTCCATTTCCACATTCCTTTTTGGAGTTTTTTTGCATTTATTTTCTGCCTCAGTAGGCTGTTTAATAATTGTGAACCTCGGGCGAAAAAGCAGCTGCGAAATCCAAAATCTTAGCACCCTTTCCTACTTTAGGCAAATCCTGTAGGTTCTTTCACCTCATTTTCTCCTGTAGTCTTTCCATTTTTCGGTTCGCCCCTTTGGTGCCGCTGTTGTGTAGGTAAAATACTGAAGATCATAATATTAGGTGTATGGTTGCCTCCCCCAAGTGTGCACCATCCCACCCTTTTCCTGTTGGGTCTTTTTTACACGAACTACCTGCATACGGGTCCCATCATTACCATTGCAAGAAAAAGCATCTTCTTGAAGAAAGGTAAGAATCCTGAATTTTCATCTGATCCGGATTGCAGGTAGGTTCCTTAAGGTTTTGCATCGAAGCGGTTTCTGTGCCGCCACCCGTTTTGGATGGATAGTTTGGTGTATGCGAAAGCGTATTGGTGCTTTTATCCTTGGGTTCAGCAACACGTCGGTATTAAGTAATTGTGGTTTTATTGCAAATTTGAACTTGAATCGCTTAATTTTGGTCGACAATAATCCAGCCTAAATCGATCAATACCTTCCTTGTTCATATTCTTCTCTTTATCCAAGGAGTTGAATTTGTTGACTCTGAGGAGCTTTTCTCTAGGTTCGCAAGTGGATAATGGTGCCCACGGACGCAATCCCGAGGCTCAATTGAATTATGCTCGGAATACAAAAAACTTGAAACTCAGGTCAATGCCAATGCTGCCACTTTTTCGGTTACCCAAAATGTGTACCCTCTTGGTGTTCATGTTATCTATGGGTTGTGCAAGCCCCCTTTTCGCCCAGTTGCCGGGGGCGATAGACCCATCTTTTAATGCTACGGATATTGGATTTGGTGTGGGAGACGGTCCAAACAATAGTGTTTACACCACCTCTGTTCAAACCGATGGCAAGGTTGTTTTGGGTGGAGCGTTCAACGTTTACAACAATGTTGGAAGGAGCAACATCGTTCGGGTAAACTCCGATGGAAGTTTAGACAACACCTTCACCATTGGGTCTGGACCAGACAATTGGGTTTTAACCAGCGCTCTTCAGACCGATGGGAAAATCGTAATTGGTGGTTGGTTTTCTTCTTACAATGGCACCATTAGGAACCGCATTGCTCGTCTAAATTCGGATGGCATATTGGATGCCTCCTTCGATCCAGGGGCAGGTGCCAACAATACGGTAGTTGGAATTGCGATTCAAACTGATGGAAAGATCATCGTTGGTGGAGATTTTACAACGTACAACGGTTCATCTCGAAACTACATTGCGCGATTGAATTCAGACGGCAGTTTGGATGCTACCTTTAATCCCGGCTCAGGGACCAATGGCACTGTTCGAACCATTTCCGTTCAAAGCGACGGGAAGATTCTCATCGGGGGATTGTTTTCTACGTACAACGGAACATCAAGAAACAACATTGCTCGTCTGAATTCGGATGGAAGCTTGGATGTGTCCTTCAACCCGGGATCCGGAGCAAACAGCAGGGTGAATGCTATACAAGTGCAAATGGATGGGAAGATTCTTATGTGCGGCGATTTCGCGCTTTATAACGGCACATCCAGAAATGCAGTAGCCCGCCTGAATGCAAACGGAACCTTAGATGCAGCCTTCAATCCGGGAACCGGCGCCAACAGCACCATTTACACGGCGAAACTTCAAACAGACGGCAAGCTCGTAATCGGAGGAGCATTCACAACTTTTAATGGCATTCCGATGAATCGGGTGGCTCGTTTAAGTACCACCGGTGTTTTGGATGCATCGTTTAACGTTGGCTCTGGATTCGATGACAACATCTGGACCACTAGCCTCCAGACAGATGGGAAGGTTATTTTTGGAGGAGATTTTAACAGTTACAGCGGCACTGGAAAATTTCGTTTGGCGCGCTTAAGTTCGTTAGGGGTTTTAGACGGTACTTTTAATCCAGGTTATGGTGCAAACAATACCGGCCCTTGCTCCGTTGCCTTTCAGTCAGACGGGAAGATCATCATTGGAGGGAGTTTTGTAACCTACAACGGCATTTCCAGAAACCGCGTTGCGCGCCTGAATGAGGACGGGACGTTGGATTTAACATTTAACCCTGGTTCGGGTGCCAGCAGCTCGGTATATAGTACGGTTCTTCAGCCCGATGGCAAGATTCTGATAGGGGGGCATTTTGCAACATATAATGGAACAGCTGTTAACTTCATTACTCGTTTGAATGCCGATGGTTCCCGTGACGCAAGTTTTAATCAGGGCGCTGGAGCCAACAACTATATTCGATCCGTTATTCTGCAGGCCGATGGCAAAATTATCATTGGAGGGAATTTTACAACATACAATGGCACTTCCAGAAACCGCATAGCTCGTCTGAATGCAGATGGTTCTTTGGATGAGACCTTTGATCCTGGATTTGGAGCAGACGATCAGATTGACAATTTGGTCCTCCAGCCCGATGAGAAAATTATAACAGTGGGCCAATTTACTTTGTTTAACGGTATTTCAAGAAATAGGGTAGCTCGTTTGAATTCCGATGGCACCCTCGATGCCAGTTTCAATCCGGGAACGGGTGCCAATCAAAAAGTTTGGGCTGCTGCGCTGCAATCGGATGGCAAGGTTGTTATTGGCGGACAGTTCACAACCTTCGATGGCGTTGGGAGCAATTCTATTGCCCGATTGAATGCAGATGGGTCATTGGATGCAACGTTTCAAGCCGGCACCGGTGTAGACAACATCCTTCTTTCCATCGCCATTCAATCTGATGACAAGATTGTTATAGGCGGCGGTTTTACCCTATACAACAACATTGGTAGAAGACACATAGCCCGTCTGAATGCGGATGGTTCCTTGGATCTTACCTTCGATCCGGGTTCAGGTGCGGATAATGGAGTGGAAATTGTTGCACTCCAGACCAATGGAAGCATCCTCTTTGGGGGAAATTTTACTTCATACAACTTCATAGGTAGAAACCGTTTGGCTCGGGTATTTGGAGGTATTTATTCCATTCAAACCTTTGTAAGTCCAACTACTCTTTGCGCAGGAACCAATGTTTCGGTGGAATTCAATGCAAGCGCTGCTGCCAATCTGGGTAATGAGTTCACCGTTCAACTCAGTGATGCTTCAGGCAGCTTTGCGTTACCAGTTGCTATTGGTTCAATCTCATCTACAGCAACATCGGGCATAATTTCTGCGGTAATTCCATCCGAAACAGCTTCGGGTGCGGGTTACAGGATGAGATTGGTTTCCAGCAATCCATCTTCAACCGGCCCAGATAATGGAATCGACATTACCATCAACGCCCCCCCATTATCCCCCGTTCTATCTGCATTGGGCTCCACTGAAATTGTCGACAACCAGCCCATTACGCTATCGGCAACCACGGTAAACAATACTTGGCGCAGAGACTTTGAGGAGTTTCCAAATAACCAAGCAAGTACCTACACCACCAATGAAGATGGTGCGTACTCCATTTCGGTAACGGAAAATGGGTGCAGTTCGGAATCCAATTCCATTACCCTGTCCGGTGGAGGAGCTGCTTATTGCACCCCATCTTTCTATCCCAATACACCAGCTTATGTGCCCCCGGGAGCAAACAATTTCAGTTTCTATTCCACTTGCATTGCTACCGTTACAACCAGTGGAGCATCGGCGAATCTTTCTGAAGCGCCTTCCTGCCTTCCGGGTATCTTTCCCAACTTCTTTCTTGCTAAGCCATATTCAGGCTTAGAGGCAGTTGCCGGAACCACGTTTGATTTAGAGGCTACAACCACCGGTAACGAAGGCTATTGGGGAGTATGGTTCGACTGGAATCAAAATCACGCTTTTGAGGCCACGGAATTGGCATATTCCAACTCAACCGGCTCTCCCACAAATCAAATTTTGATTTCGGTCACGGTCCCGTCCGATGCCATTCCCGGTTATACCCGCATGCGCATATTAGTTAATCCTAATAATTCTGATGTGGATCCGTGTGGTGAATATTTTGAGGGCAATGGATTGGATTATGGACTTAATATTACACAACCCTACACTTGTTTTCAATCTACCTCCATGAATTTTGATGGGGTGAACGATGGTATTGAAGTTGCGAATGCTGAGAGTTTTTTAGAGCCTACCGAATTAACGTTTGAAGCACGCATTAAAAGAGCTCAGCCACCCTATGAAGGCCAGCCTGAAAGCTATTTTATGGCATCTGCGGCCTCAGAGGGCTGGGTGGCTGGCTGCCGCTCGAATGGCAACGTATTTTTTGGTTCAACCAATGGCGACCAAGTGGATAGTCCTATCATTCTTGGCGACACACTTTGGCATCTTGTTTCCATAACGTTCGGAAATAATTCCGTTTCTTTTTATAAAGACGGTACATGGTTCAACACTATGCCATTGTCAGGCAATTTCAATTCAGGCAGTTCTTATGGAATTGGTTTTAGGCCCAACGGCGAAGCAGGAAGCGGATTTTTTGAAGGAAGCCTCGATGAGGTAAGGCTTTTCAATCGTGTTTTGTGTTCTGGTGAAATAGCGGTTAAGGCCAATTGCCAATTGGATTCGCTCACCAATGGTCTGGTGATGCTGCAAAGGTTCAATCAAGGTTGTGGGGGAGGGGCCAATGCAGGAGTTGTTGTGGCAAAAGATTCCGGTCCAAATGGCATGGATGGCACACTGCAAGGCTTTGCCATGTCTGGTACATCCAGCAATTTCTTAAGACTCTACGGTGCACTCAACACTGCTTGTGCTTCTGGTTTGCCATCCGTGGCTGTTTCGGGCAACGGTGTACAAATACAAAACGGTTCCTTAGAAGTGGGTCTCAATAATAATACCGATTTCGGAGCGGTCGATTTTGGCGCATCTTCTTCCAATGCTTTCTACATTAAAAACACTGGCTTGGATGTGCTTCTCATCGATTCCATTTCCATATTGGATTTTGTCCCTAATCTCAGCGGCTCATTTTCCGCTTCCGGCATTTTTCCTCTAACGATTTTTCCCGGAGATAGCTCAATATTCTCCGTTTCCTTTACGCCGTTTGGTGGATTGGGCATACGTAAAGCCCAAATTCGAATCCACAACAACACATGCTCCGGTTCTTTCTCTTTTGTTGTTCAGGGAGGGTATTCATACCGTCGATATGCAATTCATAACGTTAGCAATCTTACGCCTTGTCCGCAGGGTACGTTGCTTGTAGGTGTGGATAGTTTTGGCGATTTTATAGGTCCAAATGTGTACATCACCGTTCAGCACAATCTTAACGATTCGTCCGGAATGGTCATTGGTTCGGGTCCTTATCCAAATGAAAGCAACATCCTTGAGGTTACCCTTCCCGATACGCTCACCCCTGGCATTTCTTATTATCTCAGGGCTGTTGATGCCGACGGGCAGGTCAACTGGGCTAATGGCTCAATTTTTTCTTCACCCATCGTGATATCCTCTGTTCCTGAGACTCCCATTATCACCGCCTCTGGTCCTCTTTCTATATGCAGCGGCTCTGCTGTTACACTTTCAACTTCACCTGGCTTTGCCAATTATTTTTGGTCCAGTGGGTATAATGCCAATACATTATCAGAAACCAATACGTTTGATGCAGGAGCAGCCGGTATTTATACCGTTTCGGTTCAAAATGAAGCCGGATGCAGCGCAACTTCTGAGCCCATTTCGGTTCACGTTACCGATTCCATTACTCCACCCTCTATAGTGTTCCTGAATGGAAGCACGCTTTGCCCCGGGGCCGATGCCTCTGTTTCGGCTACCTCCGATTTTGCCTTGACCTTTGAAGCGGGAAGCAACGTATTCGGCGCTTCCTCTCTTATGGTGGATCCCAATGCGCTGCCTTCCACCACCTGGGAAGCATGGGTTTTCCCAACACAGGTTGTTTCTCCTATTCGCCAAACCGTTTTATCCGATGACAATGGAGGTTACGATCGTACCCTCATGATTGAATCTACCACAGGCAAATGGGGCGTATATAATGGAGTAAATGTTTGGCAGGTGGTGCCGGCTATTGCCGGCCAATGGCAGCACGTTGCTGTGGTTTATACGCCTTCCGATATTAAGTTCTACCTCAATGGAAATGAGTTTTCTCATGGTGCTCCTGCATTTAACGATCAACCTACCTTTTTTCCGTTGCACATTGGGCTGAACCCAGGTTATGACGAACGGTTCAACGGATACATTGATGAGGTTCGCATTTGGAATCGCTCACTCTCTCAAGAAGAAATTGCGAATGGGATGGATTCCATTTATGGGGTTAACCGAAATGGGCTGCTCGCTTCCTGGAGGATGAACCACAAAAGGGTCGACAATATCATTCGGGACGAAAGCGGAAGAGGTAACGATTTAAGTTACAATGGAAATCTTATCGGAGCAACACACAATTTGTTCCCGAATGAGTTTGGATACGCATGGACAGCTTCCACAAGCGTGACTCCTACTCAGGGCGATACCGTTCAAGTATCGGTCGGCACCTCGGTTTTGAACCTTCAGGTTACTGCCACAAATGCCATGGGTTGCAGCGCCACGGCCTCGGTAAACGCCAACGTTGTGGCAGCCCCTACTGCTTATGATTTAACCGGTGGAGGAAGTGCCTGCGATTCACCCGCCTCTTTTCCAGTCGGTCTTAGCGGATCTCAAGAGGGTGTGCAGTATGAGCTTTTTAAAAACTCCGTTTCCACCGGTCTCGTAATCAGCGGAACGGGTAGCCCTATCTCTTTTGGTGAAAGCTTTGATGTGGGATCTTACCAAGTTCAATCCTACAACGACCCCTGCGGAAACCCAACCACAATGAACGGCACTGTCACGGTTAGTGTCGTGCCCAATTCGCCCGTTATCACCCCATCTGGTCCCCACATTATATGTTCCGGAGATACGGTTATGCTAACCGCCTCACAGGCAAATACCTACCAATGGTTTTTCGAGGGGCAACCCATTCCATTAGCAACGAATCAGACCATTTACGCAACTGCCACCGGAATCTATTCTGTTAGCACTGTGGATGGCAATGCCTGCAGCGGCGTCTCCCAGGGTACTCAGGTTACCGTTAATCCTGCTATATCATTGGATTTGGGCGGTCCTTTTACGCAATGCAATGGAACTCGTCTTTTGGATGCGGGCAACCCAGATGCAGCATACTCGTGGAGCACCGGGCAAACAACCCAGACCATAACTGTTTCCGCTACCGGATTTTACAATGTTACGGTTATCGATGTAAATGGTTGCTCTGCAAGCGATACGGTTTTGGTAACGATCAACGCCGCTCCAACGGTGAGCCTTGGTTCAGACCAGAACGTGTGCAGCGGTACGGTAACGTTGGATGCAGGCAACACGGGATCGACGTATGCATGGAGCAGCGGCCAGAGTTCACAGAACATTACGGTTGCATCAAGCGGAAGTTATAGCGTAGTGGTAACGGATGCGAACGACTGTACAGCAAGCGATACCGTATCGGTAACGATTAACCCATCGCCAACAGTTGATCTTGGTGGCCCATACACCCTGTGCGGTGGCCCGGTAACATTGGATGCAGGCAACACCGGTTCCAGTTACGTATGGAACACCGGCGCAACCACGCAGACCATTACCACG
>JBEIVB010000173.1:0-3772 GCA_040374085.1 Flavobacteriales bacterium
CAGACTTTCGTCCATTGTCAAAAATTCCCCACGGCTGCCTCCCGTAGGAGTCTGGTCCGTGTCTCAGTACCAGTGTGGGGGATCATCCTCTCAGAACCCCTAGACATCGTAGCCTTGGTGAGCCATTACCTCACCAACTAGCTAATGTCACGCATGCCCATCTGTTACCGTCGGAACTTTAATCTCAAAGAGATGCCTCTTCAAGATATTATGGGGTATTAATCTTCCTTTCGGAAGGCTATTCCCCAGTAACAGGTAGGTTGCATACGCGTTACGCACCCGTGCGCCGGTCGCCACCAAGTATTGCTACTCGTGCTGCCCCTCGACTTGCATGTATTAGGCCTGCCGCTAGCGTTCATCCTGAGCCAGGATCAAACTCTCCATTGTAAAGTTTGTTTAATCTTGGTCTCGACTTTTAAGCACCGGTCAATCTCTATTGACACGATGGATACTTACCGCTTTGTTTGCTGACTTCAAAAATATCTTCAAAGAACGACTTAAACCTACTTACGTTTTCCCGTTTTGCCGGGTTCCCGTTTTCGGGGCTGCAAAGGTAAGAGTTTTACTTTTTACTTCTGCAACTTTTTCGAAAATTTTTTTTCAAAATTTTTCGAGGCAATGTTTCCCAATTTTTGATCCGGTAAACCGTTTCCTTGTTTTCGGGGCCGCAAAGGTATAAACCTTTTTGTTACCACCAAATTACTTTGAAAAAAAGTTGTCCGTTTTTCGCTGTTTAAAAGAACGTTGGGTCAGCGATTGGGGTTGCAAATGTACACCCACTTTTGATACCCACAATGAGCGGTTGATTTTTTTTTGGACGAGGGCACTTAATCTGCTCTATTTCAGCACATTAAAATTAGTTGACGGCTTGCCTTCAGGGGGTGCTCGAAGAAACCGGCAGTACCTTTCCGTTGAAAATCTTGTGCCCTTCGCACACAAACCGTGCGATGAACGCACCCATATCCTCAGCTGAAACAGGAGCCTTGTACCCTGGGAATGCGGCTTTCAGCATTTCCGTATCCACAGCCCCAAGTGCCAGCGCATTGCAGGAAACACCCAAGCCCTTCCATTCTTCTGCCAAGCACTCTGAAAGAACACTTAGGGCGCCCTTGCTGCTGCTGTAGGCCGCTAGCCCGGCAAATTTCGCCGATCCTTGCACCCCGCCCATGCTGCTGATGTGCACCACATGGGCAGGCTGGCCTTCTTGCAACAGCGGAAACAATGCTTGATTCAGCAGAAAAGGAATATATACGTTTATTTTATATATTTCGTTTAGCTCTTCTGGGAGAATACCAATAAAGGGCTTGTTCAACATCGCTGCGGCATTGTGCACCACTCCAGCCAAACACCAATTGCGTTGTTGAAACCAATGCAACACGGTGTCCATACTACCTTCAACAGACAAGTCGGTGTGAAGGTGGTGAATGGAACCCTCAGATGGTTGATGTGGATCCGCCCTGCGGCTAAGGGCAACAATTGGCCCGTTGTGAAGACTCTGAAGGGCCTCTACAGTGGCCTTACCGATGCCCCTACCGGCACCGGTAACCAATATGGCCCTAGGCTTCATGAATGGTTGCGCTGAGCCGATGTTACCTCAGTAGAGGCCCCTGCGTGCTGCAGTGCCGCTCCAACGAAATGAACAAAAAGTGGATGGGGCCGTGCAACCGTGCTTTTGTATTCGGGATGGAATTGAACCCCAATAAACCATGGGTGATTTTCCAATTCTACAATCTCTGCCAAACCCTGCTCACGGTTGAAGCCCGATATCTTTAAACCTTTGGCCTCAAAATCACCCATATACTCGTTGTTGAATTCGTATCGATGGCGATGACGCTCCTTTATTACTTCTGTTTTGTAAACATCGAACGCTCGGGTTCCTCGGGAAATCTCACAAGGATAAGCCCCCAAACGCATTGTCCCTCCTTTTTTCTTGACCGATTTTTGGGCTTCCAGCAGATCGATTACGGGATAGGGAGTATTGGGGTTCATCTCAGAGGAGTGGGCATCTGCCCATCCCAACACATTCCGAGCAAATTCAATTACCGCACACTGCATACCCAAGCAAATGCCCAGAAAGGGAATGCCCTGCTCGCGGGCATAACGAATGGCTGCAATTTTTCCCTCGATGCCACGGTCTCCGAATCCGGGAGCAACCAAAATGCCGTGGAGGTTTCGAAACTTTTTCTCTACGGTCCTTTCGTTCAACTCCTCGCTGTGAATCCAGTGCAGTACCACCTTAGTATCATGGGCAACACCGGCGTGAATAAAGGACTCATTTATGCTTTTGTATGCATCCTTCAACTCAATGTACTTCCCTACCAAGGCCACATGCACCTCTGTTTTGGGGTTGCGCAGCCTAAAAAGAAAATCCTCCCATGCCTGCAAACTCGGAACCTCAGGGCTGGAAACGCGCATTTTGTTCAGAATGACTTCATCTAAACGCTCTTCACGCATGAGTAGGGGTACCTCGTAAATGGAGGCAGCATCAATCGACTCAATTACTGCGCTTGGATGAACGTTGCAAAACAGCGCTATTTTCCTGCGTAAGTCGCTGTTTAGATGGTGCTCGGTGCGGCAAACCAACACCTCCGGCTGTATTCCATACTCCTGCAACATCTTCACCGAGTGCTGGGTGGGTTTGGTTTTCAGTTCGCCTGCAGCAGACAAATACGGCACCAATGTGAGGTGAACCACCAGGGCATCGTCCCCCAGCTCCCATTTCATTTGACGAACCGCCTCTATAAAGGGTAGGGATTCTATATCGCCAACGGTTCCGCCAATTTCGGTGATCACGAAGTCGTAATCGCCTTCTTTCGCCAGAAGACGAACACGGTACTTAATTTCATCTGTAATGTGTGGGATTACCTGCACGGTTTTCCCAAGGAAGATTCCCTGCCGCTCTTTTTCGATAACAGATTGGTAGATTTTACCCGTAGTAACGTTATTGGCTCTGCTGGTTGGCACGTTCAGAAAACGTTCGTAATGCCCCAAATCCAAATCGGTTTCGGCTCCATCATCGGTTACAAAGCACTCGCCATGCTCATAGGGATTGAGCGTTCCAGGGTCTATGTTGATGTAGGGATCGAGTTTTTGTATGGTCACCTTAAAACCCCTCGCCTGAAGGAGGGTGGCCAAGGAAGCGGAAATGATTCCCTTCCCGAGTGAGGAGGAAACCCCTCCGGTAACAAAAATGTACTTAGTTAAGGCCATGATGGATACAAAAAGAACGGACTCAAAGGTACATGTTTGTGCGAAACACATACCGAAGATGTTAAGAAATCCACGAAAGCTATGTCGATTCCCCAAAAGCGCTTCGGAGCTTGGCTAACTGTATGTTTCTTTAACTACGGCTATGGTCGTGAGATCAGTTGTCGGAATCGCGTTGCTGTTGGCCAGATTGGTTACAGGCGTTTCATTGCACGAGATGTTTTTTTGCAATGACTTCGCAAATAGCACAACATCATTACCTCCTTAGAAAACGGTCTCACACAACTTTTATTCAGCATTACCCATGCTGCATTTAGCGTTTACGGGTTTTCTACTGACTCAAACTCAATATGTAATCAGAACATGAATTGGAGAGTACCGCCCACCACCGCCTCACATCCTCCTCTCCACCTCCAACCGAAACACCACGCCCTTGCTGCGGCGCAGCAGGGTGTAGAGGCCCGGGGGGTAGGGTTGGAGGTTGATGCGGGTGGGTGCGCCTTTGGCATCTTCGTGCCAGGTGCCCAGCAGGCGTTGGGCATCGTCGTAGAGCTGGAGGGTGTCG
>JBEIVB010000237.1:0-1638 GCA_040374085.1 Flavobacteriales bacterium
CCGTTCACCACTTTAGAACCGAAATCGCCCGCAGCTCCCGCAGCAAAAGAACTGCCCACAGGCAGGTATTTCTCTGCCCACCTGGCATTGGCTCCAATGGAAACCACCGGAATGGGGCGATGCGTAAAATCTACCTCTTCATACTTGTAACGCGATGGATAGCTAACCTCTACACGGCCCATGTACTCGGGCTTGCCGCTGGGGTCGTTTCTGCCCAACAGGGCTGCCTCGCCCAAGCCGTTGTATGCGCCCAACCAAATGCGCAAGCGCTGCTTCCAAAACGATTTTTTTAAGGTTATGCCAACATCACGTCTGCTGAATAAAACCCCACCCGCAATTTCCGGCCGGTTCCACCAGGGAGATTGAAAAAAGCCCACCTGGTTATTCCGTCCGTAGGGAACTTTGTCGAACCCAAACTGCACATCAAACCATGGAAGACCTTTGTACTCGAGCGAAGCACTCAACAGGGGAGGAGCTTGCGGGTCGTTCGCCTTTGAAATGATCTGCGCAAGGTCAATGCCAACGGAAACAGAAGTATTTCGGTTTAGGTCGCCCTCCATCAGCAACTGTGCATTACGGAGAAAAAAGCCGTCGCGGGTGCGCTCAACAAAACCCGAATCGAGCTGGGTGCGCATGTTGTAAAATGCGGCCACTCTGCCGGTTAGGGTAAGGCTGCTGTGGCCCCTTTGCCAGGTCGTTTGTCCAACACCTGCCAAGGGAAGCATGAAGAGAATCAGGCGCAGAATTTTCATGGCAGTATAAATTCAAAGAGGCTGTTCATTTCGTCTGAAACCACCACTACGGTGCCATCCGGCAGTATGCACATGCCCTCCGGGTTGTTTACCTGCACGGAGTAGCGCACCTGCTCCTTAACTTGGTAATCAAATACCACGATGGCGTGATCCTCGTCGCTCAAAACCCAAAGCTGGTTTTGATAAACGGCTACAGCCGAGGCATCCGATATATGTTTTAATTTGGTTTGACTAATGGGGCGAAAGTCTGCGTCGTACTCGAACAATAAGGTGGGATGTTTTTCTTGCACCAGCCAAAAATGCCCGGTGCCGGGGTCGTAGGCAATGCCTTCTATGCCGGCGTTAAACTCCTGAGACAAGTTGAGGTCAAAGGATCTAAACAATTCCAAACGAGCCGTGTCGAGCGCATACACCATGCCGTTGCCTTCGTCAACTACATACACGTTGCCGCGGGCTGCACAACAGCCTTCTAAATCGTTGCCCCGGAATGGACTTTTTTTGCGGATGCTCCCATCCGGCCTCAATGCAAATACTTCGCCTTCATCGCTTACCACAAAATAGCCCCAACCGCTCTCCGCAATGCAAATGTCGGAGGGCTCATTAACGTTGAGCTCTTGTTTGCTTTTTTTTCGAAGAGGTTTGGCCTCTGAGGGCATTTGGAAAAAAGCCCAACCGAGAAGAATCAGCCAGATTCTCATAGATTGGTCCTCCCTGGCGTAGCAACGCTAAAGGTTTTCCAAAACGAACCTCCATCCGGATATCGGCCATAGGAAACATCGGTGCTTTGGGCTCCGAATTTTATAAAGTCAAGTCGTTTTCCGGAAGGGTTGGTCAACACCACCATTTCACCCGATTTGCTTAAACTGAAGCTGGCATGCAAGGCACC
>JBEIVB010000088.1:0-10129 GCA_040374085.1 Flavobacteriales bacterium
CAACGCAGCCACGGCGGCTGGGGCTATGCCTTGGGCAGCTTTCGTTTGCCCGTTACCCAATCGCGATTTACCGCGGGCCTCACCTATGGTACCGAGCAGGTGTTTGGATTCAGAAGCGCAGGCTTACTCTCCTCCACCGGCGACATTCCCAACCGGCCTTGGGCCGCCATGGCCGGTTTCGAGCAGCCTTTGGCGAGAAACTTCAGTGTAATTGCCGACTGGATTTCCGGCAACCACGACCTAGGCGCTCTTATTGTGGCGGGACAATACGATTGGGGGCATAATGTGTTCATTCTCGGATACAAGCTGCCCAACCCCAACACAGGTCAGGTGAGGGCCATCATCGTGGAGTTTATGCTCGCGCTGGGGCATCCCAAGCACCGCACCCCCATTCCGGGCCACTGACTCAGCCTGAGCTTAATGCTCGGCCTTCTTTCCCAACTGCATGCTTTCATACATTACGTACGTTTTTCTACCTTCGCAGCAGTTCTTTTCCATTCCGCTTATCCAGAAAGGTGGAGGGACTTGCCCTACGAAGCCTTGACAACCATCCCCCCTGTGGGAAAAGGTGCCAACTCATGTTCCCGTGTCAGCGGGAAACAGATAAGCAGGAAGCTTTGGCTTGGGCCCTTCCCACTCCAGTTTCCTGAGCGCCTCTTCCGAAAGGGGTTTTATCAGGAAAACGCATGAAAAAACCCGACATACGCCTGCTGCTCCAAGAGCGCGTCTTAGTAATAGACGGCGCCATGGGCACCATGATTCAACGCCACCGTCTAGAGGAAGAAGACTTCCGCGGTGAGGCGTTCGCTCACCATGGTCATCCTTTAAAAGGCAACAACGACCTCCTCTCCATCACCCGCCCCGACATCATCGAAGGCATACACCGCGAGTATCTGGAGGCCGGTGCAGACATCATCGAAACGAATACCTTCTCGGCCACGCGCATCGCCATGGCCGACTATTACCTCGAAGATGCTGTGCCCGAATTGAACCGTGCCAGCGCAAGAGTGGCGCGCAAAGCAGCCGATCATTACACCGCGCTGCAACCCCACAAACCCCGCTACGTGGCCGGAGCCATAGGTCCCACCAACCGCACCGCCAGCCTCAGCCCCAACGTAAACGACCCCGGCTACCGGGCCGTTACCTTCGACGATTTGGTAGAGGCCTATGCCGAACAAATCGAATGTTTACTGGAGGGTGGGGTAGACCTGCTCCTCATCGAAACCGTGTTCGATACCCTCAATGCCAAAGCCGCGCTCTTTGCGGCACAACAGGTATTTAAGAAATTGAATACACGCTTTCCTGTTATGGTAAGCGGAACCATTACCGATGCTTCGGGCCGCACCTTAAGCGGACAAACCACCGAAGCATTTCTCAACTCCATTTCCCATGTAGATCTGCTCAGCGTGGGTCTTAACTGTGCCCTTGGAGCTTCGGAGATGAGGCCCTACTTGGAGGAGATGGCCAACAAGAGTCCTTTCTTCGTGAGCGCCTATCCAAATGCCGGCTTGCCCAATCAGTTTGGCGAATACGATCAGCACCCCAAAGACATGGCCGAACACATCCACGACTTTGTTTCGAGTGGATTCGTGAACATCGTGGGCGGTTGTTGCGGCACCACCCCCGACCACATTCGGGCCATTGCCAAGCGTGCAGAGGGTGCCACGCCGCGCCGTCCAGCAAAGCCGGCTCCTTACATGCGCCTGAGCGGGTTAGAGCCCGTAACGCTCACCCCCGAGAGCAACTTCATGAACGTGGGCGAGCGCACAAACGTAACCGGAAGCCGCAAGTTTGCCCGCCTCATTGCCGAAGGCCAATACGAAGAAGCGCTGGCCATTGCCCGCGACCAGGTAGAAGGCGGTGCGCAGGTCATAGACATCAACATGGACGAGGGCATGCTCGACAGCCAGGCCGCTATGGTGCGCTTCCTCAATCTGGTGGCATCCGAGCCCGACATCTCTCGCCTGCCCATCATGATCGACTCCTCTAAGTGGCCGGTCATAGAAGCCGGGCTTAAATGCGTGCAGGGCAAAGCCATTGTAAACAGCATCAGCCTTAAAGAAGGCGAGGAGGTTTTTATAACACAGGCCCAATTGATTCGCGACTACGGTGCAGCCGTCATCGTAATGGCCTTCGATGAACAGGGCCAAGCCGACACCTTAGACCGCCGCATCGAGATATGCTCTCGCGCCTACCGCATCCTCACCGAGCAGGTGCATTTCCCTCCACAGGACATCATCTTCGATCCCAACATCTTTCCGGTGGCCACCGGCATGGATGAGCATCGCCGCAATGCCCTCGATTTTTTCCTGGCCACGGAATGGATCAAAGAAAATCTGCCCTTGGCCAAGGTTTCGGGCGGGGTCAGCAACGTATCCTTCTCCTTCCGCGGCAACGATTTGGTGCGCGAGGCCATACACTCGGCTTTCCTCTACCACGCTACCCGCGCGGGCATGGACATGGGCATCGTAAATCCGGGCATGCTGCAGATTTACGATACCATAGAGCCAGCCTTGTTGGAGCTGGTAGAAGATGTGTTGCTCGATCGACGTGCCGATGCCACCGAGCGTTTGGTTTCCTATGCCGAAACCGTAAAGGGCCAGGCCAAGAAGCAGGAACGGGACGAGGAGTGGCGACAAAATACCGTTACCGAACGTTTAAGTTACGCCTTGGTGAAAGGCATTGTAGAATACATAGAATCCGATGTAGAAGAAGCCCGGCAGCAATACCCGCGTGCGCTGGAGGTAATAGAAGGTCCATTGATGGACGGCATGAACCTTGTGGGCGACTTGTTTGGCAGCGGAAAAATGTTTTTGCCTCAGGTGGTCAAAAGCGCTCGTGTTATGAAAAAGGCCGTGGCATACCTCACCCCATTTATGGAAGAGGAGAAAAAAGCGTCGGGCGGAGTGGCTTCTGCAAAAGGAAAAGTGCTGCTGGCAACCGTTAAAGGCGATGTGCACGACATCGGAAAAAACATTGTGGGTGTGGTGCTGGCCTGCAACAACTATGATATTATAGATATGGGCGTAATGGTGCCCGCCGATAAAATATTGGAGGCCGCCAAACGCGAGCAGGTAGATGTGTTGGGCTTGAGCGGACTCATTACCCCTTCTCTTGATGAGATGGTGCACGTAGCCAAAGAAATGGCGCGTTTGGGCATGAACATTCCTTTGCTCATTGGCGGGGCCACCACATCAAAAGTGCATACTGCCGTAAAAATTGCACCGCATTATCCGCATACCGTGGTGCACGTGAACGATGCATCGAAATCGGTGCCGGCCGTTTCGAGTTTGTTGAGCAAGGAGCAGCAGCCGGCTTTTGTTAAGGAAGTGCAAGCCGAGCAGGAGCGGCTGCGCCAGCATCATGCACGTGAGCAATCGGAACGAAATCTATTGTCGTTGGAGCAGGCTCGCGCCCAAGCCGGAGTATATGCACACACTCCACAAACCCCGGCTTGGTTGGGCACGCGGGTGGTGGAGCTTCCCACGTTAGAGGTTCTGGTGCCCTACATAGACTGGACTCCTTTCTTCCATGCTTGGGAGATGAAAGGCGCATATCCTCGCATCCTCAGCGATCCACAGCGTGGTGCAGAAGCCCAAAAGCTCTTCAACGATGCGCAAGAAATGCTGAAGCAGGTGGTGCGCGAAAAATGGCTGCAAGCCAAGGCCGTGGTGGGCCTCTTCCCGGCCTCGGCCGTGGGCGACGACATTGCCCTTTACCACCCCGAGTCGAAGCAGCCCCTGGCTACCTTCTTCACCCTACGCCAGCAAACCGCAAAGCCCGATGGTACGCCCAACCTGGCCTTGTCGGATTTTGTGGCACCCGGCACAACACCCACCGATGCCGTTGGATGCTTTGCCCTTACCACCGGTTTGGGCCTCGATGAGCGGGTGGCAGCCTTCGAAGCCGATCACGACGATTATAAGTCCATCTTATTAAAAGCCCTCGCCGATCGCCTGGCCGAAGCCTTTGCCGAATACCTGCACGAAGAGGTGCGCAAACAGCATTGGGGTTATGCAACTCAGGAGTCCTTCGCGCCTGAAGCCCTCATTGGCGAGCCATACCAAGGCATTCGTCCGGCACCCGGCTACCCCGCACAACCCGACCACACCGAGAAGCGAACCCTCTTCAACCTACTCGATGTGGAGCAGCGCATTGGCCTCCACCTCACCGAAAGCATGGCTATGGTGCCCACCGCTGCTGTGAGCGGGCTCTATCTGGCTCACCCTGAGGCCCGCTATTTCGCCTTGGGCAAAATTGGGCGCGACCAGGTGGCCAGCTATGCTGCCCGAAAAGGATGGTCGCAAGAGGAGGCTGAGCGCTGGCTGGGACCCAATTTGGCGTATTGAAGTTGAGGCGCACAGGAGTCTTCCTGTGCGCCAATTTTAAAGAACATTACTACCTTTGCGCCCCAATTGGGCAATGGCCCACGCACTTTTTTCTACACAATCCAAACTGTATGTCAAACATCACCTTCACCATGATTAAGCCCGATGCAGTGGGCAACAACCACATCGGAGGAATCCTGAGCATGATCAACAAGGCCGGCTTCCGCATCAAGGCTATGAAATACACACGCCTAACGGCTGAGGCCGCCGGTGCGTTTTACGCTGTGCACCGCGAGCGCCCATTCTATGGAGAATTGGTTGAGTATATGTCCAGCGGCCCCATAGTAGCCGCCATCCTGGAAAAAGAAAATGCAGTAGCCGATTTCCGTACTCTAATTGGCGCCACCGACCCGGCAAAAGCAGCCGAAGGCACCATCCGCAAAATTTACGCAGAAAGCATCGCCGCCAACGCTGTGCACGGCTCCGATAGCGATGAGAATGCGCAAATAGAAGGAAGCTTTTTCTTCTCGGCTTTAGAGCGCTTCTGAGCAATAAGATAAACCTAATGTAAATTGGCCAAGCATCGGTAATCGGTGCTTGGCTTTTTTTTTGCTCATCTTTCGGCTTTCCTCAACAGAACTGCTCTATGCCCGGTCGAAAATATCCGGGTTTCGTTTTATTCAAGGCATTACAGTCCGCCCTTGATACCGATTGTTCCATTATAAGTTCTCCAAAACAAAACGTTGGCAATATTCCTTGATCAGTTGTCTGACCTGGCTAAACTTGGCCATTATTTCTTCCTCTGTACCGGTGGCCTTTGCAGGGTCAGGAAAGTTCTGGTGGAATTTTTTAGCTTGGCTTGGGAAGTACGGACAGCGTTCTTGAGCGTGATCGCAAACGGTAATCACAAAATCAAAATCAATGCTTCTGTATTCCTCAACGTTGTTTGACGTGTGCCCGGAAATATCCAGATTGTCTTCCTGCATGGTGGCAATGGCCCTCGGATTCACACCATGCGTTTCAACGCCGGCACTGTACACATCTGCACGGTTTCCGGCGAAATGCCGCAGATATCCTTCTGCTATCTGACTCCGGCAACTGTTGCCTGTACAGAGCACGAGAATTTTTTTCTGATTCATACAAACAACCAAATAATGTTCATGAGACTAAACTTAGGGTCGAATCCGAAGATCATTTGCAACACAACCACAGATGCGGTTATGATTACGGGCTTTTTGTACTTGATGAGGAAAGGTTTCATCCGCAACAGTTTTTATCGGTTAAGTGGTTGGAGAATTGGGTGAAATAGGTACGCAGTTGCTCAATTGCCTTTTCGTTTACGCAGTAGCAAATGGTGTTGCCTTCAATGCTTCCTTTGATGAGGCCGGCGTGTTTGAGTTCCTTAAGATGCTGCGAAACTGTTGGTTGTGCCAGGGGCAACTCGTTTACGATGTCGCTGCAAATGCAGGTGTCTACTTTCATTAGGTATTCGAGTATGGTAATACGCGCCGGATGTCCAAGAGCCTTCATAAGAGTAGCCATTGCATTTTGTTTCTTGGTGTATGGGTCTGTTTTGGTTGCTCCCATTGCGTTTTTGTAATTGTAGATTGCAATATTACGATATAAAAAGCAGTCTGCAAAAAAGCGGATATCGGTTTCCGGGTACGCTGCGATTGGATAAATCGCGGTACAACGAATACACAAGATTCAAATCGTAAAGGGGCAATAAACTTCGCACAGACTTAGTTGTCACAGCGAAGTTGAGTTTGTTGCAGAGGATAACTGTCCTTGAAAGCAGTCTGCATTGGTTCCTAGATCGAAAGCACGGTATTCTGCTTGTTACCCACATTTCTAATCGCTTAAAAGTCCATCAGAAAATTGGAACTTCTGTACCGGGACTTATTTCTTTAATCCCTATTGCACATCTTCGATTTTTATATAGAATTTTTGGGGTCGCTGGTAATTCGTTTTAGGTTTATTGTTTGGATAGTCTTACAGAATGGGTTTTTTTATCGGTTTCAATTTGGAAGAAATAAATTCCGTTGGGAAAATTGGAAAGGATGATTTCGTTGTTCCCGGTTTCCCCTATCAGCAAACCCAAAGTGTTGTAAATTTTGATCCGGATTATCTTCTCATTTCCCAACCGAAGGTGCACCAGATCGCTTGCGGGATTTGGAAATAAGGTAACTTCATCCAACTTCGGGTTTATGTATCCTGCGCTCGCAGCTGAGCAAAGATTGTGGCTGCCCAATTGATTTCTAAATGGGCTATTTTGCATTACTGCATGGGCCCTTGCTCTTTGGTCGGTGGTAAACATGTATTTGCTTGGCCCTCGTGTGTAGTCCATGAAATTCATAAACATCTCCCCATCCGGATTATTAGAAGGCGAAGCACAAGAGCCCGAGTTGTGTGGATATGTGGGAGTTCCGGTGTTTTGCCCTGCCGCAGAAGGGGTATCCTCGCAAAAGTCAGTCCCGCAAGCCGAATCCCCCCAAATGTGTCTCAATCCTAAATAATGCCCAACCTCATGCGTTAGGGTTCGCCCATCTATAAACTCGGATATATAGTTTCCGGAAGGAAATATGGAATAGGATCCGGTTGCTTTTGTATAACACCAAACACCATCGGTGGTGTCAGTCGAAGTGTTGGGTAGGTCCATCAATCCACTTAATGGTGGCACAGATGAAACCCCGGCATAGGTAAGCGCATTGTTCTTATCTGTAACCCATACGTTTAGGTATTGGGTAACATTCCAAATGGTTTTGGGCTTAAGATCTTGGTCTAAATAGGTTTTCATGGCCTCCTGAGATGCAAATAGACTAGGACTCGACAAGCCAAGAGACAGGTAGTTGATTCGATCGATGCCCGGTTCATTCAGTATTGCACCATTGGTATCATGCGATGCCAAGCAGAATTGAATGTTAAAGTCAGCAATTTTTATTCGTCCTTTTTGATCTAGGTTGGAAAAGGGAATGTTTTGATTTGCGGCCCAACTTGAAAAGGCATTAATCGGGTAGTTCGATGAATTGTAGGAATTGCCGGAATAGTCCTGGTTTAGAATGGTAACTTGAGAAACAATTTGATCTTGCAAAATATTGGGATACGTTCCTACAGGTTCTCCACCATGTATAACGTGGAAAATGATGGGTATCACATAGTTATTTCCAGAGGAACTGCTTTTTGCATCGTTACCAGAGGCAGAGGAAATCAAGCGCTGAAGATGCTGCTCCCACGTGTAAGTTGGGGTTTCGGAACCGCACTCGAAGCCCTCAACTTGAGCGGACGCTGAAAATGCCATTAGGCAACTAATCAAACAAGTGTTCAGAATCTTCATGGCCTTTAAATTTTTATTTTTTTTCGATGCGTCAATTCTCCAAAGGTTTAATGGGCATAAACATAATCGAATGTATCCTTTGCAGGTGCTTTCTAAATCTTCTGATGTTCAATTCGCATACACACTCCGGAATCTCAACCATTTGCTAATATACTTCGGGGAAAGAGCATAAGTCCTTTCATGATCATAATGCCGGTCCCATCTATACGACCTCAGCACTTTCCCTTACCTTTACCACATGAGGATCATCTTCAACCTCGTGCGCGAGAGCTTTCGGTTTGCCTTGGGTAGCCTCATCGCCAACAAGCTTCGCACGTTTCTCTCTCTGCTGGGCATCACCATCGGCATCTTTACCATCACCTCGGTGTTTACGGTAACCGATGGCCTCGAGTCCAACATCCGCTCTTCCATACAGAGCTTGGGCGAGAACGTGTTGTTTGTGCAGAAGTGGCCTTGGGCGTTCGGCGGCGATTATCCATGGTGGAAATACTTAAATCGCCCCCAGCCCACGCTCAAAGAGGAGGCAGCCATACGCCATCGCAGCCAATTGGCTCGGGCCGTGGTGTTTGTAGCAGGCACCCAGCGCACCATCAAGTACCAAAACAACAGCGTTGAAAACGCCGATGTTACGGCAGCATCGCACGACTACAACGAGGTAAAAAGTTTTGACCTGCAAGAGGGCCGTTACTTCACTGAAGATGAGTCAGCAGCGGGCCGTCCGGTGTGCATCCTCGGTTCTTCAATTGCCGAAAGCCTGTTCAACGGACTCAATCCGGTAGAAAAGCGGGTAAGTCTCATGGGCCGACGCATGCGGGTTGTGGGTGTGTTCAGTCCGGAAGGCAGCAGCCTGGTGGGCAGCTCCAACGACAATACCATTCTTATACCCGCCTCATTGGCACGCTCCATCCTCGATCTGCGGTCAGACCGCATGAATCCCGCCATCTGGGTAAAGGCCAAGCCCGGGGTTTCCAACGCTGAGCTGGGTAATGAACTCACAGCGATTCTCAGAAGCCTGCGTAAGCTGCACCCCAGCGAGGAAGACGATTTCGCGCTCAACGAAACGGTTATGCTTTCTCAGGGTTTCGACGGACTCTTTTCGGTCATCAGCCTCACGGGTTGGATCATAGGCATGTTCTCCATCATCGTAGGAGGCTTTGGAATTGCCAACATCATGTTTGTTTCGGTGCGCGAACGTACCGGGCAAATCGGCATTCAAAAAGCGCTCGGCGCCAAGCGCGCGTTTATTCTACTTCAGTTCCTCATCGAATCGGTGGTGCTGAGCTTAGTGGGTGGTATTTTGGGCCTGGGTTTTATTTTCATCGGAACCCTACTGGCCTCGGGCATCTTCGATTTCGACATCGGCCTCACGTGGTACAACATCGGGTTGGCGTTGCTCATCAGCACCATCATTGGGCTCATAAGCGGCATCGTGCCCAGTCTTATGGCTTCGCGCCTCGATCCGGTGGAAGCCATGCGGTATTCCTAAACCGCTTTCCTCTTGGATTATTATGGGTTTAATTTAATAAAATCTTGAAGAGCTTTTCCCAAGCGCTGCTTCCAAAACCGCTCGTGGTGTCCGGTTCCGGGGTATGGGTTGCATACCCATGCTTTGGACGGGAGCTTGGCCTTGATAATGGCGTTGATGCGCTCTTGGAAAGGTGGGTAGCGGGCGTCGAGCTCTTCGGTGCCGTGGTCGAAGTAGAGGCGGTGCCGCTGTGCCATAGACAGGCGCTGGCTCAGGAAGGCTTCCATACCCATATTAAATTCTATGTAAAATAGTTTTCTGGAAAGGGGCCAATGGGTAGAGAGGCACAACGCCCCTCCAAACACTTCAGGGTGCAGGCAATGAGCGTAAAGGCTGATGATGGCCCCCCGACTCGATCCTCCAATCCAGGTGCTGTCGGGTAAGTTACTCAAGGGGCAGAGCGTTTCTACTGCAGGTTTTACAACCCCAATTAAATAATCCACAAACGCATCGCCTTGGGGTTTGCCGCCGAATTCTTGCTCCCAAAGGCGCTGCAGGCTGTCGGGCAGCAGGGCTTGGGCTTGGGTGGGAGCATACTCAAACACGCGCTCCGTACCCGATGGAACTGCCACCAAAACGCAAGGCGGAAAGTGCCCGGCTTCCATCAGCGCAAGCAATGTGGAATCAACCTTCCAGCCGGTTTTCAGCACCCCAAAAGAGCGGCAGGTATCGAACACGTTTTGTCCGTCCATGAGCCACAAACTGGGTAAGGGGCGGTTGGTTTCAGGCCGAGGATTCCAAACCACCACCTCACGGGCCGGAATGCCGCCCCCACCTATTCGAAGTCGTGTAATGCTGGGAGCCTGGCCCCAAGCCGGGAAAGCCCAAGCCCACAATAGGCAAACTGCCAGACGGTGCATGCTAAAAAAGGGTATCGCCCCGCCCAAAGTGCACCCGGCCCAAATGACGGTAGGCCGCTTCTGTGGCCTCGCGGCCACGAGG
>JBEIVB010000145.1:0-4952 GCA_040374085.1 Flavobacteriales bacterium
ATTAAAGCTCTGTTTCCAACAAAAAATCTATGCAGGACAAACATCAAAAAGAACGGATCATAAACTGAGGCTAGTCTTCGAAACCAATTTCAACAGAGGCATCATCACATGGATTTTCGATGGTTACAATTCGTTCATTTTGAGTAGGATACACCATAAATCCAGACTTTTGAATTGCCTTCAAATTTGAGGTCCCTACAGGAACATTAAGAAAATACTCGGAGCGGCCTTGAATGGTTTCGACAAATTCTCCTTCTTGAAAAAGATCGTAAGGATTAGTAGATTTGTTAACTATTCTGGCTTTGCCGCACTTTTTCATCTGACAAAAAGGTATTTTTTCTCCGAAAAAAAACATAGATATAATCTCTTCAAAAGATTTTATATTATTTATGAAATCAGCTTGAGACGACTTAAAATATATCATAAATACCTGTGCATTGTGAAATGCAAGATAGGTAGTTGTCATCATTGAATTATTCGCTACCAAATATGGCAATTTGTATGCTTTAAAATTTGGCGCATTAACCAAAGAGGCTGGGGATGCTGTTCCATCACCAAACTGAGCTCTCAATATTGTCTTTGAAATTAAATTAGTCCAACCATCCCGCACTGAGGGATTAGCTTCTAAGTACTCAACTGACCATTTTTCATTTGTTGGCAGAGTTTTAATAATACCTATCTCGAAAATGCGATTTGAAGACAAATTAAGGTTATACTTTGCTATCATGGTGTCATTTGATTGCAAAGGAGAAACATAGCCGTTTGGTACGAAAAAATAATAACTGTTACTTTTTTCGATAACAAACCTTCCGTTGATTTCATCTGTTTTTACGACTGTACTTTTAATATCAGTGTTCAATTCGTTATCCCTTTTTGCATCTTCTTTATCAAGAGTACCCTTTTTTAGATATTTATCAGAAAGAGTAACGATGGTTGCTACCTCATTAATTGCCCGAGCATAATCCTGATTCCGTAATGCCTTAACAGCATTGTTAACATAAATTTCTTGTTCGGCAAGAAAAGCCTTATTTAGAATTTTGACCTTTTTCACCCTGTATGTGGCATCCGAAATCTCCAAAACAGCACCTTTGATGTCATCGTTAATTATTTTGGGGATTGCTTTTGATACAATTTCTTTAGTTAGCGGGTCATCGATTTTTGAAAGGGCAATGGGAGAAAGAAAACTCCAGCCCATTGCAACTATTTTTGGATCAAGCGTCAAAGCTTGAGTAATTGTATATAAATGAAGGCAGAGAAGAAGAAAAACGAACTTGGTTTTCATGGTTAAAGATTTGTTGTTCAAGATGTTATTGAAATGCAAACTTATGTAATTTAAATGCAAAAAAAAACAGATCAAACTTGATCTTAATAGACTTTGCAAATCAGGCTGAGCCCAGAACGCGAAACAAGAATTAATGGTTCATGCCGATGGATTAAATGGGTCTACCAAGCAACATATTTACGGAAATATCGCTTTAATCCGGAAAACGAAACCAACCGAATTTACCCCCTCAACTTATCCTCCAAATACTCAATCCAGGCGTGAATCACCTTAATGTGTATTTCCTGCACCCGATCGGCGAAGGGACTTAAGGGTGCCCGCACCTCGGCGTGACAAAGGGGGGCCAGAAGTCCGCCGGTTTTGCCGGTAAGGCCCACCACGTGCATGCCCAGCTTGTGGGCCATTTCGGCCGCCTGCACCACGTTGGTAGAATTTCCGCTGGTGCTGATGGCCAACAACACATCGCCTCGTTTTCCGTGCCCCTCCACAAAGCGCGAGAACACGGCATCGTAGCCATAATCGTTGGCCACGCAAGAGAGGAAGGTAGGGTCGCTGATGCTGATGGCGCGATAGGGCGCACGGTGGTTGCGAAAGCGTCCGCTCAGCTCTTCAGCAAAGTGCATGGCATCGGCCATACTGCCTCCGTTGCCGCAGGATATGATGGCACCTCCGCTTTTCAAACAGGCCGTCATCAAACGAGCCGCAGCCTCCATCTGCTCTAGCGCATGTGCATCGGCCAAGAACCGATCGAGCACGTCTTTTGCCTCTAAAAGCGAAGGCCACTGCTTTGGATTCATAACGTTTATTGTTTAGCCCGAACGGTACGCTGCTCTATGCGTTTCTCATAATGATCGCCTTGAAAGATGCGCTGCACAAAGATACCCGGTGTGTGAATCTCGTTCGGATCGAGCTGCCCGGGTTCCACCAGCTCTTCCACCTCAGCTATGGTGATGTGTCCGGCCATGGCCATCATAGGATTGAAATTACGGGCCGTAGATTTGTAGATGAGGTTACCGTCGGTGTCGCCTTTCCAAGCTTTTACAATGGAAAAGTCGGCCTTCAGCCAATGCTCCAGCAGGTATTTCTTTCCGTTAAACTCCCGCACTTCTTTTCCTTCGGCCACTTCGGTTCCATAACCTGCCGGGGTAAAAAAGGCGGGTATGCCTGCACCACCTGCCCTGCAACGTTCGGCCAGTGTGCCTTGTGGAATGAGTTCCACCTCCAGCTCACCGCTCAGCATTTGACGCTCAAACTCATCGTTCTCGCCCACGTAAGAACTGATCATCTTTCGTACCTGGCGCGTCTTCAAGAGCAAGCCCAAGCCAAAGTCGTCTACACCGGCATTGTTCGATATACAGATAAGGTTGTTTATTTCGGGGTGTAGGGTAAGCTCGTTGATGCATTTTTCGGGTATGCCGCACAGGCCAAAACCACCCAGCATGATGGTCATGCCCGATTGTATTCCTTGTATGGCTTCAGCGGCATTCTTTACGGTTTTATTCATGGTACTGCGGGGTTGGGGATGCAGGGTTAATTTACGTCTTCTTCACCAAACTCAATGTTCTCATCCTGCTCGCGGTCTTCGTTGTATTTGCTGCAGTCGAGCTCGAGTTTGGGGTTAATGCCCTCGGGCACCGGAAAATCGCCTTTGGAGAGGTTGAGGGTGGCATCGTTCATGCACTTTTTCATGAAGAGGCCCCAGATGGGTAAAGCCATGGAGGCACCTTGACCCAGATCGGTACTTCTGAAGTGTGCGCTGCGATCTTCGCAACCCACCCAGCAACCGGCCACCAGGTCGGGGGTGAGACCCATAAACCAACCGTCGCTGTTGTTCTGTGTGGTGCCGGTTTTCCCGGCAATGGGTGTGCGCAGGTCATAGCGAAATCGAAGGCGAGCGCCGGTACCATAATCCACAACACCTTTCATAAGATTAACGGTTAAAAAGGCGGTCTGGGGCGATACGGCCTCCAAGCGCTTGGGCAGGAATTCCTCCAACACCACGCCGTTCTTATCTTCTATGCGGGTAATGCAGGTAGGGGCAGTCCAAACGCCTTCGTTGGCAAAGGTGGCCATGGCGCCCACCATCTCAAACACCGAAATGTCAGCGGTGCCCAAGCAGAGGCTGGGAACGGCCTCCAGGTTGCTTTCTATGCCCATCTTGCGCGCCAGATCTACTACGGCCTGGGGTCCAAAACGCTTCATCAAAAAGGCGGTAACGGTGTTCACCGATAGGGCTAGGCCGCGCTTCAAGGTCATCATGCCCCCGTATTTGCCGTCGCTGTTGCGCGGAGTCCAGGTTCCGCCTTCAGGGAGGTCAAAGCTTACAGGGATGTTGGGCACTTGGTAACACGGACTCATCTCCTCTTGCATGGCAAGGGTATACACAAACGGTTTAAAGGTGGAGCCTACCTGCCGCTTGCCCGTGCTCACATGGTCGTATTTGAAATGCTTGTAGTTGATGCCGCCCGCCCATGCGGTGATGTAGCCCGTGTGCGGGTCTATGGCCATAAAGCCGGTTTGCAGGAAGTGCTTGTAATACCGCATGGAATCCCAAGGGGTCATGAGGGTATCAAACTCCCCGCTCCACCGAAACACGGTCATTTCTGTTTTCTTATGAAATGCAGCTTCAATTTCAGCATCGCTTTTGCCCCCTTCTTTCATTACGCGGTAACGCTCGCTTCGCTTCATGGCCGTGCGCAGCAGATCGTCCACTTCCTTTTCGGTCATTTTATAAAAGGGGGCGTTCTTACGTCCTTTCCAATGGGCAAAAAATTTGCCTTGCAATTCCTTACCCAACCATTCCTGTACGGCCTCTTCGGCGTACTTCTGCTGACGGGAGTTGATGGTGGTATAGATTTTCAATCCGTCTTTGTACAGGTCATACGGCTTACCATCGGGACGCTTATGTTTCTTACACCATTGTTTCATGTATTCGCGCACATACTCGCGGAAGTAGGCACCGGCACCATCGGTGTGACCTTGGGGAGAGAAGCGCAATGCCAAAGGAAGCACCTTTAAACTGTCGTATTGCCTTTCGCTTATAAAACGGTATTTGCGCATTTGGTTCAACACGGTGTTGCGGCGGGCAAGAGCACGCTTGGGGTGGCGCACCGGGTTAAACAGAGCCGGGTTTTTGGCCATCCCCACCAGCATAGCCGATTGCTGCAGGCCCAGACTGTCTGGCTCGGCACCGAAGTAGATGTTGGCTGCACTTTTTACCCCAACGGCGTTGTTGATGAAATCAAACTTGTTGAGGTACATGGCAATGATCTCATCCTTGGTGTAGTTCTTTTCCAGGCGCACAGCAATGATCCACTCTTTGAACTTGCGCAGCACCAGTCCAAACTTTCCGAGGCGTTCGCGAGGGAAAAGCATCTTAGCCAACTGCTGGCTCAGGGTACTTCCCCCACCGGTGCTCTCGGAACGGCCCATAAAAGCGCCGGCCATGGAACGGAACAGGGCTTTGAGGTCTACACCGGAATGCTTATAAAACCGGGCATCTTCTGTGGCTACCAGCGCATTTACCAGGTTGGGTGAAAGCTGGGAAAACTGCACGTCGGTGCGGTTCTCTACATAGAACTTACCCAGCACCTGCTGGTCGGAGGTGATGACCTGGGAAGCGAGGTTGGACCGCGGATTTTCAAGCTCCTCCAAAGAGGGCAGATCGCTG
>JBEIVB010000042.1:0-21270 GCA_040374085.1 Flavobacteriales bacterium
AAGCAGTTGGTCAAGTGGTGGCAGCGCGCTTAGGCCGTTCGTTATTGGAATTGGGCGGCAACAACGCCATCATTGTTTCTGAGCATGCCGACTTAAGCATGGTGATGGTGGGAGCTGTGTTTGGTGCTGTAGGAACTGCAGGACAGCGTTGCACCACCACCCGCAGGCTCATTGTGCACGAAAGCCGTTTCGAACAGGTGAAGAGCGTGCTTACCAAAGCCTATGGTCAACTGCGCATCGGCAATCCACTCGATCAAAACAACCACGTTGGCCCTCTCATCGATCGTGCTGCGGTTGAAGCCTACGAACACGCCATTTCCCAAGCCAAGGCCCAAGGAGCAAAAGTGGTGGTGGAAGGTGGGGTGCTGACCGGACCGGGATACGAATCGGGCTGCTATGTTAAGCCTTGCATCATGGAGGCTGAAAACCAGTATGCCATTGTGCAACACGAAACCTTTGCGCCCATCTTGTATGTTATGAAATACCGTACGCTGGAAGAAGCCATAGCCATGCAAAACGACGTGCCTCAGGGGCTTTCTTCGTCTATTTTTACCCAAAATTTGCAAGAGGCCGAGCGTTTCCTATCTGCCGCCGGTTCTGATTGTGGCATTGCCAACGTAAACATTGGCACTTCGGGAGCTGAGATTGGCGGGGCTTTTGGTGGAGAGAAAGAAACCGGCGGTGGCCGCGAAAGCGGATCGGATGCATGGAAAGTGTACATGCGCAGGCAAACCAATACCCTCAACTACGGATCTGATCTTCCCCTTGCACAAGGCATTCGGTTCGATTTGTAAACTTAATCCACCTTCAACCAGCCCCAAGCCCAAAAGCGCGGGGCTTTTTTTATCTTGCCCATCTCATGATCGGAATAAGCGCCCTCCGTTTTCGTCGCCTGCAATGGGTTTCTACGGCCCTGATCTGCCTGTGTCTGCTGAGCAGTTGCGGCTGGTGGGGCAGAATGCGCATGTCGAAAGCCGAGAAAAAGCAATCTGAGTACGAAGTAGGGCGTGAAAACAATCGCCAAGATCGAGAACGTGCCCAAATGAGAGCGCGTGAGGATTATATAAATAAACAGAGTAAAGAAACCCGAAGACGCATGCGGGCAAACCGAAAACGATCAAACCGCATCAACTCAAACAAGCCGGATATCACAGGGAGCGGAAAAAAATTCAGGCTGTTTAAGCGGCCGCGTTGGTGGAGAAAATAATGGAAACACTATGAATCTTAGGACCGGCTTGGGGATGTGGATTTGCGCACTGCTGTGTGCATCGACAACCTTTGCTGCACGTCCTCATTTCCGCAACTACTCAGTGGAACAAGGTCTTTCTTATGTTCAAGTAAAAACCATTTTTCAGGATAGGATGGGGTTCATCTGGACCGGAGGATACGGGGGGTTGAGCCGTTTTGATGGAAGAAAATTCGTGAACTATTCTCCGGTAGAGGGTTTGGTTAACTACTCGGTTAACTGTTTGGAAGAAGATGCACAAGGCCGTCTTTGGATAGGCACCATCCGAGGCGTGAGTATATTCGATGGCAAACGATTTCGGAATTTTTTATCTCCGAAAGGATTGGCCAGCGACCAAATAAACCAAATTCTGAGAGGACCAACAGGCAACCTGTACTTTGCCACTTCTAAAGGCGTATCGGTTTGGAACGGTAAGTCCTTTTCTAACCTTACGGCTGCCCTGGGCCTCCCAGCAGAAGAAGTAACGTGTTTGGCGTTTTCCCCCAGTGGAACCCTTTGGGTGGGAACCCATCGTGGAATGACGGAATATCATAATGGAAAAGTAAAGCATTGGAAAAAAGCAGAGGGTTTGAACAACGAAGATGTTCGGTGCATTACCCTTGATGAACATGGCACCTTGTGGGTAGGCACAGCTCAGGGACTGCATTGCATTACTGCCGAGAATCCAAATGTTGGATTGTATAGCATTACGGCAACAGATAAGAATCAAGGCATGCCTACCGACGAAATCAATGCGGTGGCATCGGGAGGAAACGATTTGTTGTGGGTTGCCACAGATGCTGGTCTCGTTCGAATCCGAAAAGGAAATAAGCCGGAAATTATGATACCGGGAGAAACCATTAACTCTCGCTTGGTAGGAACCCTATGTTTAGACCGAGAGCAGAACCTTTGGTTGGGCACATATGAAGGATTATATAAATACCGATCATCAGGTTTTGTAAAATTTGGTCCGGAAGACGGCCTTACGAATAACTTTGTTTTTCAAAGCTTTCGCGATGCCGGTAAGCGCTTATGGGTTACCACCGGTGGAGGAGGTATTTATGGCCAAACGAAAACGGGTTTTGAGCACCTTGACAATACCCATGGATTGAGCGACAACTTCGTTTGGTGCGGGCAGCCCCGTCCCGATGGCTCCATTTGGTTTGGTACCAGCGATGGTCTTTGCCTCTACCGAAACCACAGGTTTTCAACATTCCGGAAGAAAGATGGACTGATCTCGGATTATGTGTTCTCCATTCTCACGCTAAAAAACGGCAAAACATGGGTGGGTGGCCGAGCGGGTGTAAGTGTGTTGGAGGGCGAGCGGGTGATTCAAACATTTGCCTTCTCTGAAAACAAAGGAGACTGCGATGTTTCCGCCTTAATGGAGGACAACGAGGGTAACCTGTGGCTGGGCTGCTATCAAGGCAGTCTTTACCGTTGGAATGGACATAATATGGAAGATATGGCTCTGAGCCTGGGCATCCGTTCCGATGCCTTTATGGCACTGGCACAAGATCCCGTCGGTCGGATTTATATAGGAACCTTTGATGGAGTATTTGTATGGACCGGTAAAAAACTTGAGCGGATTTCCACATCCAATGGATTGAGTTCAAATCTAGTTTACCAACTGTGCCTAACAACAGATGCTTTATGGATAGGTACCAATCAAGGGCTGAACAAGCTCTCGTTAAAACCAACGTGGACCTCGAATCGGAAATCGATTCAGCAAATTGGACGGGGCGATGGTTTTCTAGGTGGGGAGTGCAACACAGGCGGGTCTTTTCTGGATGAGGATGGCTCTATTTTCTTTGGTACCGTTAACGGCCTCATCCGCTACCGGCCCGGCGAATCTGCAACCAACACCCTTGAATCCAAAACCTTTATCAATGGGGTTTATCTCATGAACCGCGATACGCTGAATGCGGAGGTCAGAGGAAAACTTCCTTATAATGAAAACAGCATAACGTTTTCATTTACAGGTTTGTGTTATACCCATCCGGAGAAGGTGCGGTATAGGTATAAGCTGGAAGGGTTTGACCGAACCTGGTCGCCTGAAACACCGGTAGGCGAAGCCCGTTACTCGAGGCTACCACCGGGCCGTTATGTCTTTCGCGTGAAAAGCTGCAACAACGAAGGATTGTGGAACAGCCGCTCTGTGGATTATAGATTTGATATTGCACCTCCGTTCTGGCGCACGTGGTGGTTCCTTTCGTCGAGCGGGTTCCTGGTGGCTCTAACGGTTGCCTTAACCATTCGATACCGCATCCGAAAGGTCCGCGAAGAGGAAAGGAAGAGCGTGCTCAACAGTATGGCATTGGCAGCGAACGAATTAAAGGCCTTAAGGGCCCAAATGAATCCCCATTTCATTTTCAACAGCCTAAACTCCATACAGCACTTCGTTTTAAGCAGAGATGAGCAGTCTGCAGCGCGCTATCTGAACAAATTTGCCCGTCTCATTAGGAAGATATTGAACAACTCAGAAGAAGGCACCATTGCCGTGGAGGAAGAGGTAGAAACGCTTCGCTTGTATCTCGAGTTGGAGGCATTGCGTTTCAACCATAAGTTTACTTGGAACATACATGTAGAGCCAGGGGTTAATCCTGATTTTACCCGAATACCAACCATGCTCATTCAGCCTTTCGTAGAGAACGCCATCTTACATGGAATTGCCCCAGCGCAAAAAGAGTGTCGTTTGGAGATACGCCTTTGGATGGAAGATCAGGTGCTGATGTGTTCCATATCGGACAACGGAGTGGGCATGGCAGAATCGGAAAAAAACGCCACCAACAATCGTCCAGACCACAGAAGCCTAGCCACCAAAATCACCAACGATCGACTCGACCTGTTGAGCAAGGTGCATCATTTGGATGTTAAAGTTACCATTCAAACGCTGAACGAACCGGGTAAATCCGGTACTTTGGTCGTTCTGCAAATTCCAACTGAATAACGTTTTGTCTATATGATTCCATTTTCCAAAACGGTGTTGTCCAATGGGCTCACCGTAATTCACCACCATGATCCTTCCACGCGTTTGGTTTGCCTGAACGTTTTATACGATGTGGGGGCAAGAGACGAGGATCCGGATCGCACAGGCTTTGCTCATCTTTTTGAGCATCTGATGTTTGGTGGCTCGGTAAACATTCCCAGTTACGACGAGCCTTTGGAGCGAGCCGGGGGCGACAACAACGCATTTACCACCAACGACTTAACCAATTATTACCTGACCGTTCCGGCCAATAATGTGGAAACCGGATTCTGGCTGGAATCGGACCGCATGCTTGGTTTGGCCTTTTCGGAGAAGAGCTTGGAGGTTCAGCGCAACGTCGTAATGGAAGAATTCAAACAGCGTTACCTCAACCAGCCCTACGGTGATGTGTGGCTGCATTTGAAGCCCTTGTGCTACCTGCAGCACCCATATCAATGGAACACCATCGGCAAGTCTTTGGAGCAAATCGAAACGGCTACCATGGAAGAGGTAAAAGCATTTTTCCATCGACACTATCTTCCTTCCAACGCCATTTTGGTGGTTGCAGGAGCCTTGGATGAACCATCGGCTCTGGATTTAGCGCAGAAATGGTTTGGTCCAATAGAAGGAGGCAACAAGCCTGTTCGCAAACTCCCGGTGGAGCCTCAACAAGAGGGCATACGCAGATTGATTTTAGAGCGCAACGTGCCGCAAGATGCCTTGTACATGGCATTTCGGATGAGCGATCGATTGGCTCCTGAATATTACATAAGCGATGTAATATCGGATTTGTTATCAAATGGTCAATCTTCGCGCTTATATGAGCGATTGGTGAAGGATAAGCCCCTGTTTTCTGAGATTGGTGCCTATGTGAGTGGGGATCGAGATCCCGGGCTCTTCGTGGTGAGCGGGAAACTTTCGGAAGGGGTTGGTCTGGAGGAGGCCGAGCAAGCGGTTTGGAGTGAGCTGGAGCGCCTCTGTGCAGAGCCTCCTGATGAGCGGGAACTTCAAAAGGTAAAAAACAAAATGGAGAGCCTCCATCAGTTTTCTGAAACCAACATCATGAACAAAGCGTTTGCCTTGGCTCAGTTCGAGTGGTTGGGCGATGCATCTATGGTGAATCAAGAGTTGGAACACTACCAAGCCGTCTCTGCAGCCGATGTTCAGCAACTGGCCCAACGTATGTTTTTACCCACCCAATGTTCTGTTTTACATTATAAAGCTGTGTGATTCGATGCTGAACCGTCAACAACCTCCTTCTTATGCCACCGTTTCCGATTTGGCCTTGCCCCAACCTCAGGAAATGGTTTTGTCGAATGGCCTTCCCATGTACATTCTCAACGCTGGGTTGCAACCCTTGGTTCGGGTTGAACTCATCTTTCCGGCGGGCACAAAACACCAAAGCAAAGCCCTCGTTGCCTCGGCTACCAATGCCTTAATGCGCGAAGGCACCGTCCATCGAAAGGCAGCAGCCCTATCAGAAGCACTTGATTTCTACGGTGCCTATCTGGAGCACGAGACCACCAGCGATCATGGTTCCATCATCTTGTACAGCCTCAATCGTCACCTCGCCAATACCTTGCCCTTGTTGGTGGAAATCATCAACGAGCCGGCTTTCGAGGAGGATGAGCTGGAGCTGTACAGAGATCAGACCTATCAAAAGTATCTTGTGAGACAGGAGCGCGTGAACGACCTTGCCGGTGCTCATTTTCAGGAGATGCTGTTCGGGGACGAAAATTTTTACGGCAGAAAAACACAAGCGAAAGATTACGCTGCTTTGGATCGTTCCTCCATGGTATCGTTTCATGCAGAGCACTATCTGGGCGCGGGCGCTATGGCACTGGTAGCCGGTCTGGTTTCAGACCATGAAACCAAAATATTATCCGAGCACCTCTCGCGTTTGATTGCTCATGGTGGAGAAAAACCAAAACCGCTCCTCACCTTTTCTGAACCTGCCAGTAAGCAACAGCGCCTGGAGAAAGTAGGAGCCTTGCAATATGCGCTGCGGGTGGGTCGACCTCTATTCTCCAAAACCCATCCCGATTTCCCTGCCATGCAAGTGGTAAACACCCTGCTCGGCGGCTATTTCGGATCGAGGCTCATGCGCAACATACGCGAAGACAAAGGCTATACATACGGCATTGGATCCGGGGTAGTTTCAAAACTCCAGCACGGATTTTTCTACGTTTCTACCGAGGTGGGTGCCGAGGTTAGCGAAGCCGCCCTTGGGGAGGTGTATGCCGAAATGGAGCGACTGCGCAAAGAGCCCGTAGCGCAAGATGAGCTTGATTTGGTGCGCAACTATCTATTGGGGCAATTTCTCCGAAGCGTTGACGGCCCCTTTGCTTTGGCCCAAAAGTTTGCCGCAGTTCATCTATATGGCCTCGACAACAGCTACTACAACCATTACCTGAGCGTCATTAAAAACATTACCCCGGAAGCAATACAGACTCTTGCCGATCGTTATTTCAGGCGAGAAGATTTGTTGGAACTCGTGGTAGGTCCGAAATAAAGGTTCTGAGTGCGTACATTTGTCTTATGTGCAGTTTGAGAAAAGTCGTTGCCATACTTACGCTTTGTATAAGTGCATTGGGTGCCATGCGGGTTTCGGCCCAAGCCCCGTTGTTGTCTTGCGTTCAGGTTGAGCCAAATGGAGATGCAACCCTTTCCTGGTCGGTGCCGCCCTTGTGGACTCTTCCCTTCGACTCCCTGCGATGGAACTTCAGCAACAACCCAGGCGGTCAATGGCTTCACGGCCCCTTGGTGCTATCGGGCTTACAGACATCGGCAACCGTTGTCCTTCCATTACCCGATGCGCTGAGTCAGCCCTTCTTCTTTTATGGCGAGGTGTATATTGGGGGATTATCCATCCCTTTGATAACCGACACCTTGGCCAGCATGTTTCTTCAGGTGGGCAACGCCACCGAAGGCTTTGCAAACCTTACCTGGAACGCTCCCAGAATTCCTCTTTTGACAAGTGCCTCTCCCACCTATTCCGTTTACCGTAAATACGATACTGCTCCCAATTCAGGATGGGCGCTTGCCGGCATCACAGGATCTACCTCCTTCACAGACAGCGTTGTGCAATGCGACGACTCGGTAACCTATCGCATAGATCTCAACGACGGCCTACCATGCGTTTCCAAATCAAACGAAGTCAAAAAGTTTTTTGTTAACGCCAAACCCGATACCCCTACCATTCAATTTGTTTCCGTTGACCAGATTACCGGAAAGGCATATGTAACGTGGTCACCCGCTCAGGCGGGGGACGTTACAGGCTATTCTGTTTATTTAATTCAGAACGGAACGCCTACTACGGTTGGAACGTTATCCGGATCCGGGTCCACCTTCTTCTCCTACCCTGCAAGCACGGCTTGGAATGGCAGCGAGGAGTTTCGCGTAGCGTCTATAGACAGTTGCAACAAAGTAAGCAACCCGGGTGTAACCCACCGCAGTCTTTTCCTTCAGCACGATTTTGATTTGTGTGGATACAAGGCCACTTTATATTGGAATGCTTATGAAAATTGGCCGGGGGGTGTTGCACAATACACCTTGTATGCGAGTCAAGGCGGGGGAGGCTTTCAGCCGGTTGCCACCTTGGGGCCGAATCAAACTGCCTTCACCTACACCATTGCACCACAAGCCGCTACCTATCGCTTTTACGTTCAAGCCAAAGACGCATCCGGTTTAAAAGTTTCTCAATCGAACGTGGATACGCTTATTGCACGAGTTCCCCGCCAGCCGGCTTTTCTGTATTTGCGATACGCAACCGTAGACTCCGACTCCATCATCCGATTGAGTTTCTTGCATGACACCCTTGCCTCCGTAATTGCTTACCGGGTACAACGCTCAGACAACAAGGGTAGAACCTGGGAAAACATTGGAACGGTTCCGTTTCGGGTGGATACGGCCTTGTTGTATTACTCAGACAGCACCGTTTTTGCCGACGAGCAATCGTATGAGTACCGGATTGCTGCCATAGACAGTTGCGGCAACGCCTCCGTACTTTCTCAGGCATGCCGGAGTTTGTGGTTAAGGGGATTGGCCAACCTCAATTACAACAACCAAATATATTGGAATCCTTACCAGGGCTTTAGTGGTGGGGTGCAATATTATCGGATCTATCGTGCCGAGCGTAAAACATTTGCAGGTGAGGTGCGGGGCAATCTGGCTTCGACCGAAGGCATCTTCTTCGATCAACTGGCCGATTCCTTGTTTGAGAATGGGCGCTACTGCTATCGTGTTGTAGCCTACGAAGGAGTAAACACGCAATATTTCTTCACCGATTCAGCCTCATCGAACATGATTTGTTTGCAGGCACAGCCTCGGATTTTTATTCCAAACGCTTTCTCGCCTCAAGGCGATAAATTGAATGAAGTTTGGAAACCCCGCGCGGTATTCATCGCCCCCGAGGACTATCTGCTTCAGCTTTTCGACCGATGGGGCAGATTGATTTTCAGCACCACCATGCCCAACGATGGCTGGGATGGAAAAGAAATCGATGGAAGCGATATGCCCGAGGGCGTGTATGCCTTTACCATACAGTTTCGAGGGCAAGATGGTGAATTGGATTACCGCAGGGGCACCGTCACCCTTATCCGATGATGGTTCGGATTGTGTACTTTCGCGGGGTAAAAATCGCCTCAATATGACGGAAGAAATCAAGCAAGTAGTAGAAAAAGCCGAAGACATGATGAAAGCGGCCATTCAGCATTTGGAGAGTGAACTCACCAAAGTACGGGCAGGAAAGGCCAATCCGGCAATGCTGGAGGGTGTTCTGGTAGATTACTACGGAAGCAAAACGCCGTTGAGCAATGTGTGCAACGTTAGCTCTCCCGATGCGCGCACCCTGGTTTTACAACCTTGGGAGAAATCCATGATTACGCCCATTGAAAAAGCCATCCAACAAGCCAACCTTGGCTTCAACCCTCAGAACGACGGGCTACTCATACGCATCATGGTTCCGCCCCTCACGGAGGAGCGGCGCAAAGATTTGGTGAAGAAAGCAAAAGCAGAGGCAGAACACGCCAAGGTTACTTTGCGCAACCTCCGCCGCGATGCCAATGAAGAAATAAAGAAGCTTCAAAAAGCCGGCATTCCCGAGGATATGGCCAAGGCCGGAGAGCAAAAGATCCAAGACCTTACCAACCTATACACAGGCAAAGCAGACAAGCATGTGGAGGTGAAGGAAAAGGAAATCATGACCGTCTAATTTGGATTTTGCCGATTCTGCCCGGCGCTGCCGGGTTTTTTATGCCAACCGCCACCCCCACAACCATCTTGGGCATTGACCCTGGCACGCAAGTAATGGGGTATGGCTTGCTGCGAATGCGCGGCGCCACTGTGGAAGAAACCTTGGCCTTTGGGGTACTAAACCTAACCCGTTACGACGATCATGCGGAAAAACTTCACCGCATTTTTCAACGCATCGTGGAAATCCTGGATGGGTTTAAACCCGACGCTGTTGCTATAGAAGCGCCTTTTTTTGGTAAGAACGTGCAGTCCATGTTGAAGCTGGGCAGGGCGCAAGGTGTTGCCATTGCCGCAGCCATGCACAGGGGCATTCCGGTTACGGAGTACAGTCCACGAAAAGTTAAACAGTCGGTAACCGGCAACGGCAATGCCTCCAAAGAGCAGGTCATGGCCATGGTGGAACGTCTGTTGGGGGTAAACCTCAAAGCAGAGCAGTTTGATGCAACAGACGGCTTGGCCGTAGCCCTTTGTCACGGCTATCAGCATGGGCCCGGGCGCATGCCGGTAACCAAAACAAAAGGGTGGGATGCCTTCCTGAAACAAAACCCCGAGCGGCTTGCGTCGCCGTCGTTGAAAAAAGAAAAAAAATAACCTTCTTTTTATTTTTTGTACCCCTTCAAAACCCGCGATAGATGCGGAAGGCAGGAGATATTGCAGGGTTAACAAATCTTAACAACCTTTGCCAAGCCTTAAGAAGTGAGGGGTATATTTTTGCGCGTTACTGAAAATCGAGGAAGATGGAAACCACCAGCATCGACATCAAAGAATTGAACGAGCGCATACAGCGAGAGAGTGCCTTTGTTGACCTTCTCCTGTTGGAAATGGACAAAGCAATTGTAGGTCAAAAGCACATGACCGAACGCCTGCTCATTGCATTACTTTCCGACGGCCATATTCTGTTGGAAGGCGTTCCCGGGTTGGCTAAAACCTTGGCCATCAACACCCTTGCCTCGGCCATCCATGCACAGTTTAGCCGCATTCAGTTTACGCCCGACCTGTTGCCCGCCGATGTGGTGGGCACCATGATATACAGCCAGAAAAAAGAGGAGTTTACCGTTAAAAAAGGTCCGGTGTTCAGCAACTTCGTGTTAGCGGATGAAATCAACCGTGCCCCTGCTAAAGTTCAAAGTGCACTGTTAGAGGCCATGCAGGAGAGGCAAGTAACCATTGGGGAAGAGACGTATCGACTGCCCGAGCCTTTCCTTGTTCTGGCCACTCAAAACCCCATTGAGCAAGAAGGAACCTATCCCTTACCTGAAGCACAAGTAGACCGATTCATGTTGAAGGTGGTCATTGGATATCCAAACAAAGAGGAGGAGAAAAAAATCATCCGCCAAAACCTAAGCATGCAACGCAATAAGGTGAATGCGGTATTGAATCCTCAGGATATCCTCAACGCGCGTCAGTTGGTGCGCTCGGTTTACATGGACGAAAAAATCGAGCAATACATCGTTGATATTGTATTTGCTACCCGTTATCCCAAGCAGGCGCGCCTCGACCGCTTTGCCCAACTCATCGCCTTTGGAGGATCGCCTCGGGCAAGCATCAACATGGCACTTGCTGCAAAGGCTTATGCCTTTATCAAGCGCCGCGGATACGTAATTCCGGAAGACGTGCGAGCCGTATGCCATGATGTCTTACGGCACCGCATCGGCCTCACCTATGAAGCAGAGGCAGAAGGAGTTCCGGTAGAACACATCATTCAGGAAATACTCAACACCGTTGAGGTTCCGTAACCCCGACCATGCGTTTGAATTATGGTAACCGCAGACCTGCTCCGGAAAATCCGGCAGATCGAGATTAAGAGCAAGGGGCTCTCCACTCAGGTTTTTTCCGGAGAGTACCACAGTGCTTTCAAAGGCAAAGGCATGTCGTTTTCTCAGGTTCGGGAATATCAACCCGGAGACGACATTCGTGCCATTGACTGGAACGTGACCGCGCGTTTCAACCACACCTTTGTAAAAATCTACGAAGAAGAGCGAGAACTCTCGGTGGTGCTGATGGTAGACGTGAGCGGATCTCAGTTCTTTGGCTCCGGTGAACAGTTGAAAAGGGATGTGATTACCGAGCTGTGTGCAACCTTAGCTTTTTCTACTATTACCAACAACGACAAAGTGGGGGTAATCTTCTTTACCGACAGAATTGAAAAATTTATTCCGCCCAAAAAAGGGAAGAGTCACGTTCTTTTTATTATTAGAACACTATTGGACTTCAAACCGGAAGGCAAGGGCACCAACCTGGCGGCAGCATTGGAATACCTGAACCGCGTGGTAAAAAAACGCAGCACTGTATTTTTGGTTTCCGATTTTGTGTCGCCAACTTATCGTGATGCCCTCATGGTTACTCGGAGAAAGCACGATTTGGTTGCACTGCACCTCAGCGACCCACGCGAAAAGGAGCTTCCCAACATTGGGTTGGTGCAAATGCTTGAACAAGAAACCGGAACCCTTCGTTGGATCGACACCTCATCTTCTGAAGTTCGTCTTGTATACCGACGAGAGGCAATGGAGCGCCGAAGGCAAACTGAATTGCTTTTTCAACAGGCCGGATTGGATGCGGCATGGCTTTCTACTCAAGAGCCCTACACCCGCCCACTCATGCAACTGTTCCGCAAAAGGGGGGCGAAATGATGATGCGCAACTGCTTACTTCTTATCCTAGTCCTACATGTTACTGGGTTGCACGCACAACCTCAGGCGAGGCTTCAAAGCAAGCTCGACACGGCTACCGTAACCTTGGGTGCTCCAACCATGCTGCATCTCTCCTTGCATGCGCCAAGCGGTCAATCTTATAGGTGGCCCGCGCCGGATAGCCTGGCAGGCAAAGTCCAAGTGCTGCAAAGAAAAGCGTCCGATACCATTTGGGAGAAGGATCGCAGCAGCTATCTCTTGAAACAAGATTGGCAGTTGGTAGCATTCGATTCCGGCTTTTTTGCCCTACCGCCCATACGATTAACGCGTTCTTCTGATACCAGCAAATACCTGGAAAGCGAAGCGTTGTTGCTTACCGTAAAATCACTTCCAGTAGATACAACCAGGGCCTTCCGCGAAATCAAAGGTCCCCGAGAAGTACCCTACGACTGGAGCTATTTGTGGTGGTACGGTGCCGCCTTAGCCGTTCTCATCGCGCTCTCATGGTGGGGCTACCGTTATTGGAAATCGCGACAACAGCTAACCACAACCGAAGCTGCTGAAGTAAAAGCCTCTTCTCCCCCACATGTTCGGGCTATGGAGGCTTTGCAAGCTCTACAAGCAGAAAAATTGTGGCAGCAGGGGTTCACCAAAGAATACCACATCCGACTTTCTGAAATCACACGCTTATACATTCAAGAGCGGTTTGGACTAAACGCCTTGGAACAAACGAGCGATGAAACACTGCGCTCGGCAAAACTAATGGGCATCAATCCGGATGTAGTACAACATCTAACCTATATTTTAACCTTATCGGATACAGCCAAATTTGCGAAGGTCATTCCTGTAGGTGAAGAAAACGAACAGGCGTGGAAACTGTCCTGTAAGATTGTTGCAGACACCATGCCGATTTCAGAAACCCCAGAGCAGCTTGAGGTATGATGGAGTGGGCAGACATAGAATGGGTAAATCCCACTGCAGCGTGGCTGTTGCTTCCTCTAATCGCTTTAGGGTGTTGGTACTTCTGGCGAGAACGAGATTTGAAACCTGTGCTCGTCTACAGCTCGGCAACTCCTTTGGCCGGTCTTCCTCAAACTTGGGCAGGGCGCTTGCGCTGGCTCCCCGCTGCGCTGCGCCTCCTTGGCCTTAGCTTGTTGGTGGTGGCTCTGATGCGGCCTCAGAGCAGAAAAAGCTGGCAAAACGTGCATACAGAAGGCATAGACATCATGCTCAGCTTCGATATTTCGGCATCGATGCTTGCACGCGACTTAAAGCCCAATCGGATTGATGCATCCAAACAGGTGGCAATGGACTTTGTGGAATCAAGGCCCGATGATCGAATTGGGCTTGTGGTGTTTTCTGGCGAAAGCTTTACGCAGTGTCCCCTTACCAGCGACCATGCCGTTCTAAAAAATCTGTTTGCCGAAGTTCACACCGGAATGGTGAACAACGGCACTGCCATTGGTATGGGGTTGGCCACAGCCATCTCGCGCTTAAAGCAAAGCAAAGCAAAGAGCAAAGTCATCATTCTCCTTACCGACGGTGTCAACAACGCAGGCAATATCAGTCCCGAACTGGCCGCAGAAGCAGCCAAGCCCTTTGGCATACGCATTTACACCATTGGAGTAGGCACATTGGGCATGGCCTACTCCCCTGTTGGCATGTATCCCAACGGAGAATTCGTGTTTGATTACGTTAAGGTAGAAATCGATGAACCCGTGCTCAGGAGCATCGCCCGCGAAACTGGGGGGAAATATTTCCGCGCTACAGACCGAAAAAGTCTAGGCAAAATATACAGCGAAATTGATAAAATGGAAAAAACAAAATTCGAAGAACACCTGTATACCAGGCGTTCAGAATGGTTCTTTCCCATTGCGGGGGCGGCTCTTTTCCTGCTGCTTTTGGAAATCCTGATCAAACGTCTTTGGCTTAAAACATTAGCATAATGTTTCGATTCGAACATCCTGAATTCCTGTGGGCCCTGACCCTGCTCCCATTGCTGGGCTTAGGCTTCCTTTGGAGGATGCGCTTACGCAGGCGTAGGTTAAGCACCTATGCAGCCGCATCCTCTATGGTTACAGTAGGCCCCTCCTATTCGATTTCGAAGCCAAGGCTAAAAGCGGTTGTGTGGGTCTTGGCATACGTTTGTTTGGTTATTGGAAGCGCAAATCCTCAATTGGGGTCGAGGATGGAGGAAGCGCGAAAAGAGGGCGTTGAGCTGATGGTGGCATTGGACGTATCCAACAGTATGCGTGCCCAAGACCTAAGCCCAAACCGCTTAGAGCATGCCAAGCAGGCCATTGCCCAACTCACTCAGCACCTTCAAGGCGACCGTTTGGGAATTGTAGTGTTTGCCGGAGAGGCCTATGTGCAGCTGCCCATCACCAACGATTACGATGCAGCCAAGCTTTTCTTAGACCAAATAGATCCAAGCATGATTCCCACGCAAGGAACGGCCATTGGTGCAGCCATTGAAAAGTGTGTGGAGTCGTTCAACAAAAAAAGCCCCTTGCGTAAGGCCATCATCCTCATGACCGACGGAGAAAACTTTGAAGACAATGCGGTTGATGCAACAATGAAGGCCCTTGAAGCCGGCATTGTCGTGCACGCAGTTGGCATGGGATCGCCAAATGGAGTTCCCATTCCAGAAGGTGCACCCGGGCGAAACCTTGGATACAAGCGCGATGCAGAGGGCAACATCGTAGTTACGCGCCTCAACGAAGCCATGCTCCAGGAAATAGTTGCGGCCGGGAAAGGTACTTACGTGCGCGACGACAACAGCAACAGCGCCTTGGGAAGACTGTACGAATCCATCGGTAAAATGGAACGAAAAGTGTATGCCGGAAAAGTATATACCGATTACGAAAGCTACTATCAATGGTTTATTTTCATAAGCATTTTGTTGTTCCTTCTTGAAATGCTCCTGAGCGAACGCAGAAGCCTTTGGTGGGATAAAATCAACCTATTTGGGAACTCCTCATCTTCCAAAAAACTATGATCATGCGGAGCCTTATCGTTTTTTTGTTCTTGTTGCGGGCAATGGTCTTTGCACAACCGGCTGCAAACGATGTGGTTAGGGGCAATGAGTCGTTCAAACAGAAAAGGTTTGCCGAAGCAGAAAAGTCGTATCGCAAAGCTTTACAGAAAGACCCAAACATGAAGGAGGCCCAATTTAATTTGGGTGATGCATTATTTCGTCAGAAAAAGTATGCCGATGCGGCTGCGGCATTTCAGGGCCTTCAAGGTGCTGCAGCAAAAGACCTTCAGGCGGAATCGTATCATAATCTTGGCAACATAGCCATGCAGGAGAAAAAGTATGAAGATGCCGTAAAAGCATACGTTGAAGCACTTCGAAGAAAACCTCAAGACAAAGACACGCAGTACAACCTCAACTACGCGCTGAGCAAGCTTCGCAGGCAGCAGCAAAAACAGAAACAACAGCAGCAGAAGCAACAAAAAGGCGGATCGTCTAATCAACAAAAACCCCAACCCACCGGAGGAAAAAAAGATCAGCCAAAACCTTCAGCGAATCCCAATCAAATGGATCGAAAACAGGCCGAACAGATGCTGAAAGCCCTCGAGAACAGCGAAAAAGCGATACAACGCCGAAAAGGGAAGCGCTTCAAAGGCGACCGATCCAAACCCGAAAAAGACTGGTAACCATGTGCAGACGAATCACTTTTTGCCTTGGCCTACTTGCTTGGGCCTTGCTCCAGGCCACTGCTCAGGCCCAAGAGTTTACCGCAACCCTCAACAAAAACAGGGTAGCCATTGGAGAGCAATTCATGCTTACCTTTTCCATCAACGCCAATGGGGGAGGATTCAGAGGGCCGCGTCTGGATGACTTTCTGGTGGTAGGCGGACCTGCTCAAAGTCAAAATATGAGCATTATAAATGGCAACGTATCGCAAGAACTGAGCTTTACCTATTACCTGGTTCCAAGAAAAGAGGGAAAGTTTGCAATTGGATCTGCCAGCATACAGAGCGGTGGTCGCACATTGCAGAGCAAGCCCATTCAAGTAGAAGTAAAAGGCAACGTGGCCAATTCCAATTCTCAGGCACAGGGCGGTGGAACCCGAACGGGAAGTGAAGGTGCCGATGCCGGCAATCAAGTCTTCATACGCGCCGTGCCCAGCAAAACACGCGCCTATGTAGGCGAACCCATCAGCGTAGTTTTCAAAGTATACTTGCGCATCAACGTCATGCAGGATGCAATTACAAAAATGCCTTCGTTTAATGGATTCTGGAATGAGGACATAGCCGCAGCCGGAAAGCAAGCCCCCATCAGCACCGAAGTGCTCGACGGGGTTTCCTACAAAGTAGCCGAAATCAAACGCACCGTGTTGATTCCCCAACGCAGCGGAAAACTGGAAATCGATCCCTTAGAGCTCGACATTGTAACCCGCCAGCGTTCTCGCTCCAACGATCCCTTCGATCAACTTTTTGGAGGTGCCTTTTTCGGTGGATATCAGGACGTGAAACTGCACGTGAAATCGAAAACGGTAATCATCGATGCTGTGCCCCTTCCCGCAGCCGGCAAGCCTGCGGACTTCACCGGTGCGGTGGGCGATTTTCAGCTTGAAACCAAAATGAAGCCCAACTCGCTCGCCTTGCGTGCAAACGAAGGAGGCACCTACTCCCTTATCCTTAAAGGAAAGGGAAACCTTAAACTTATCGAGGCACCCCCGATATCGTTCCCGGCCGACGTGGAAGCCTACGACGCCAAGGTAACCGACCAAACCAGTTTGAGTATGCAAGGCATGAGCGGGAGAAGAGCATTCGATTTCCCCTACATACCTAGGCATGAAGGAACCTTTGTTATTCCTGCCACTCGTTTCTCTTATTTTAATCCGGCAACCGGTCGATACGCAACCATACAAGCACCTGAGTTTACGCTTCAGGTATCCAAAGGCGAAGGGGCAGCATCCAATCCGTTGGTAACCGCCTCTGCACCCTCTTCTGCTGCCACTCCCATGGCGCAAGACATTGCGTACATCAAAGAAAAAACTCTGTTAACGCCCATTCGAGGAAAATTCTTTGGCGGCTTTTGGTATGGTCTTATCCTGGCTTTATGCCTTGTGCCTGCCAGCTTGGCGTGGGCAAAACGAGCCAGGCAGCGCAGGGAGATTCAGCAACCAGGGGCCATGCGCCAACGCCATGCCAACCGGGTAGCTCTTCAGCACCTGAAAACCGCCAACACCCAATTGCAGACGAACAAATACGATGCTTTCTATAAAGAATTGTTGATGGCTATAGACGGATACTGTTCCGACCGTATGAGCATACCCATTTCTGAACTCCATGCAGATCGCATCGTGCAGGAATTGCAGCAACGGAAAGCAGATGCAGGCCTTGTTGAAAAGACTATGGATCTTCGCAACCGTTGTGTATACGCCAGCTACGCGCCTGCTCAGGACAACAGCAACATGCTGATCGATTACCAGCAAGCGGTTAACCTGCTCACCCAATTGGAAAGTCACCTCAAACAAAAAGGCGTATGATTAAGCCGCTCTCTCTGCCATTTGTCCTGTGTGCATTTCTTTTTATTCATCCGCATACAACACTTGCGTCTACCCCAGCTCAGCTCTTCCAACAAGGCAACGTTCAGTATTCCAAATCGCGCTATGCAGAAGCCTTGCGTCTATACCGCGCAGTGGAGCAAGAGGGCGTTTCCAGTGCCGAATTGTACTTCAACCTTGGCAATGCTGCATTTCGCTGCGACAGCTTAGCCATGGCCGTTTGGTACAACCAAAAAGCACTGCGGTTGGCACCTTCAGATGCAGATGCATTGGCCAATGCGCGCTTCTTTAACTCGCGCACCACCGATCGAATCGAATCTCTTCCTGAACTCTTTCTGTTAGGGTGGTGGGAAAACTTAGTGCTGATGCATACACCCGATGGTTGGGGTTGGTATTCCATTGTTTTTGCCTTGTGCGCCTCTCTGGCATTGGCCCTGTTTTTCCTGGCTCAAACACCTGTTTGGCGGAAGCTGGGTTTTTATTGTTGCATGGGCTTCTTCCTTTTGTTTGCAACAACCTTTGGTTTGGCCTCGGCTGCATCGCATTGGGCATCCGAACATGAGGTGGCGGTAGTGTTTGAACCCAGCCTAACGCTGAGATCCGGACCTCAGGAGGATGCAACCGCTCTGGGACAGGTGCACGAAGGTGCCGTAGTTACCATACAAGAAAAACGCATGGGATGGTGCCGCATTCGCCTAGAGAATGGAAATATGGGATGGACACCCGAATCGGCCATAAAAGCCATATAGAGCCACGCTAACCAAGCCTTGGGCGGAAACCCTATCTTTGCTCACCATCCAAGAAAAACAGGACCAGTACCCATGGCAAATACCGATTTCGTAGAAGAACTCCGGTGGCGCGGCATGCTGCAAGACCATATGCCCGGAACCCAAGAGCTGCTCAATGCGGGCATGGTAAAAGGTTATATTGGATTCGACCCAACTGCAGATTCTTTGGGAGTAGGCAATCTGGTACAAATCATGACGTTGAAACATTTTCAGCGTGCAGGTCATAAGCCATACGTTTTACTTGGTGGAGCTACCGGTATGGTGGGCGATCCGTCGGGAAAATCGGCCGAACGCAATCTTCTTGACGAGGAAACCCTGCAACGCAATCTCGAAGGCCAGCGGAAACAGCTTGCCCGCTTTCTAAATTTTGAAAGTGGACCAAACAAAGCCGAAATCGTCAACAACTACGATTGGTTTAAGAATTTCACTTTCCTCGATTTCATCCGCGAGGTTGGCAAGCACATTACGGTAAATTACATGATGGCAAAAGATTCGGTAAAAACCCGACTCGAAAACGGGATGTCGTTTACTGAGTTTTCGTATCAGCTTGTGCAAGGATTCGACTTCTTACATCTTTGGAAAAACGAAGACGTGAAACTGCAAATGGGAGGTTCAGACCAGTGGGGCAACATGGTCACCGGCACGGAGCTCATTCGACGAAAGTCGGGTGGTGAAGCCTTTGCTCTTACCACACCCCTCATACGAAAAGCAGATGGTTCCAAATTTGGCAAAACGGAAGCCGGCAACATTTGGCTTGATCCAAAACGAACCAGCCCTTATCAATTTTATCAGTTTTGGTTGAATGCCAGCGATGAAGATGCTGCTACCTACATACGCATCTTCACCACGCGCAGCCGGGAAGAAATAGAAATCTTGGAATCAGAGCATAAGCAAGCGCCTCATTTGCGCGCCTTGCAGCGCCAACTTGCATCCGACATCACCATCATGGTGCATGGTGAAGAGGAATATCGTTTGGCAGTGGAAGCCTCTGAAATCTTATTTGGAAAAGGAACCGCGGAAACCCTGAAAGGACTAAAGGAGCAAGACTTTCTTACTGTGTTTGAAGGTGTGCCTCAGTTTGAGGTGGACTCAGACGTGTTGAACAGCGGCATATCGGTGATTGAGCTCCTCAGCACCCATGCCCCCTTCTTTCCCTCAAAAGGCGAATGCAGAAAAATGCTTCAGCAGGGAGGGCTTTCTTTGAACAAAGTAAAAATAGACGATGCCAATGCCAGCGTAAATGCTGAATGGCTTCTGAATGGACGCTACCTGCTCGCCCAAAAAGGCAAAAAACAATACGCCATAATCACGGCAAAGCAATAAAAATCAGGCTTAGCTAGATCGTTCGAATCAAGCTTCCGTTTTCCTTACGAATTTCTGTTTTGCCTTTGTTGGTGGTAACCGCAACATCCGAACCATGCCACCGAGCGCCGGTTGCATCTCCGTTGCCAATGGTACGAACTAAGGATCCGTTCTCTTTTCGGATCTCTACCTTGCCCTTCACCGTGGTAATGACTACAAGGCTTTGGTCGCCGTTGAAATCGGCCATAACAGCATCGCCGTTGCCTAGGGTCCGTATCAAAGAGCCATTGTCTTTGCGGATCTCCACTTTACCGGATTTGATGATTAAAATGTTCATAATCAGATGCGTGAAAAATTCATTTTCATGGATGGTGACAAGGTAGAGGAAAAGCCACAAACCCATTCCCCTTTATACAAAATCAAACAAAGACCGTTCGGGGTTCAGTAAAGAATCGGTCTGTATGCTTTTCTGCATGAAGCAAAGAGCTATCGATTCGGTTCATGATTTCTCATACATCCTTTTTCCGGTCTCAGATGCAGCGCACATTGGGATTCAACAAATGGGCATCCTCCCCCGACTGGCTATAGCCCGTTGAAAATCCAAAGCAAAAATTCTGCTGCATGGGGCGAGTAAACCTCGGTCAACATGGACCCGTGAATTTCTTTTTTTTCGTGTGTTTTCCGGCATACGAAATGTTGTTTCTTTTGGAGCCGTGATTCAACCTCCGTTTCTCAAAAAAGGCGACTTGGTGGTGTTGGTAGCCCCAGCACGAAAAGTGTCTATGGAAGATCTGGAGAGACCTATTGCGTGGCTTCACGGTCAGGGGTTTCGGGTAGCGTGGAATGAACATCTGTTTTCTGTCCATCACCAATTTGCAGGCAGCGACGCCCAGAGACTGGAATCCCTTCAATGGGCGCTCGATCATCCTGAGGCCCGGGCGGTTTGGATGGTGCGGGGTGGTTACGGGTGCCTTCGTTTGGTTGATTCCCTAACCCCCGAAGGGTTATTGGCGCATCCAAAATGGTTGGTGGGCTTCAGCGATGGTACCGTGCTTCATCATTGGGCACAACAACAAGGACTGGCCAGTTTGCATGCAACCATGCCGATGCTTTTCGAAAAGGAACCGGAATCGGCGAGAGAAGCAATTAACTTTCTAACCGGACAATCCAAACCCATCGTTTTGCCAGCCACTGCCGTGCAGCAAAACGGATTTGTGGAAGCCCCTATAACAGGGGGCAACCTGTCTTTACTTTATGCACTCCAAGGCAGCCCAACCCTTAAGCAGGCCCGTGGGCACATTCTGTTTTTGGAAGATTTGGACGAATACAAATACCACATCGATCGTATGTGCTTGAGCTTAATGCGCGGTGGCTACTTCGAGGGCATTCGGGGTTTGATTCTGGGTGGGTTCACCGAAATGCGCGATAATCCTGTTCCCTTCGGTTCAGAGGCTCTGGACATACTAATGGAACACATTCCCCATGCCAACATTCCGGTTTTCAGTGGGTTTCCGGCCGGACACGTCAATCCCAACTTACCCCTTCCATTCGGCATAAAAGCCCGAATGAAAGTGGATTCCCATGGA
>JBEIVB010000102.1:0-7853 GCA_040374085.1 Flavobacteriales bacterium
ACCCAGATGACCTTGCTGCCATACCGAAAAGCAAGATGGTCATTCGGGTTTGAGGTTGTTGATTGGGGGGGTATGCAGCAGGGATTGGGCGTGGCCGGAATTAGCCACCATGTTGGCATTCGGGGTGGTTGGGAAAGCGAAGTACAACTTCGCTTTTACATGGTGAGGGGTGAAGGGAGAGAGGGCTTGGGCCTGTGTTGGCATTCGGCTTGGTTGAGAAAGCGAAGTACAACTTCCCGTATGCGCGAAGTTGCACTTCGCGTGTTGCACGGAAGGGATGCATGAGCAGCACGGTTAACCCGAAGCTTCGCTTCGCGTTCCATATTATCAGGATAACCTTGCTGCCATACCGAAAAGCAACATGGTCATTCGGGTTTAAGGTTGTTGGTTGGGGGGGTAAGCAGTACGGCATTAGGCGTGGCCGGAATTGGCCACGGTTTTGGCATTAGGCGTGGCCGGAATTGGCCACGGTTTTGGCATTCGGCGTGGCCGGGAAAGCGAAGTACAACTTCGCTTTTACAGGGTCAGGGATGAATGGAGAGAGGACGAGAGGGCTTGGGCCTGTTTTGGCATTCGGCGTGGTTGGGAAAGCGAAGTACAACTTCGCTTTTACAGCTTGTGGCTGTTTTGGCAGTCGGCTTGGCCGGGAAAGCGAAGTACAACTTCGCTTTTACACGGAGAGGGTTGACTGGAAAGAGGGTGGGCCATCATGTTATAATATGATGGCCCTTATTGTGTTTAGGTGGGGAGCACGTGTGCTAGTCCCTCTTCACCACGCGGAAGGCCAGGTTGCGGCCTTGGCCTTGGAAGATGGCTAAGTTGATCCAGCACAGGGCCAACTGCTCCATTAGAAAAAAACGGTCGTTGTCGCCCATGTCCCAGCAGGCTGCAAAGCCCAGTTGCAGGGCCAGCTCGCGGGCCACTTCTTTACCTTCGATGCTGTCGCCGGCCATAAACATGTCTATGCCACCATCGGGGTACTCGGGGTTTTGGAGGTTTTCGAAGCCGGTGCTGTTGAAGCATTTCACCACGTGGCGGGTTTGGGTGTGGGCCAAGAGGGCATCGCTGGTGTTGCCGAAGCCCGGGGCTCCGTTGCCCCGCACGGTGTTCATGGTGTCTATGATGATTTTACCTGTGGTGTCGCCCAGGCTTTGCGCCACGGCAATGGCCTGTGGAGCGGGTGTGGCGATGATGATGAGGGTGCTTTGCGCAACGGCCTCTTCTACGGGCAGTATGCGATCCATACCAAGCTGCATACCCAGGGCTTGTGTTTTGGCGCTGAATGGTTTGCGCGCGCCTACCAGCACGTGGTGGCCCAATCCACGCAAACGAAGGGCAAGGGTGCTTCCAATGTTGCCGGAACCAATAATGGCAATGTTCATAGTATTTAGGTTGTTTAAAGAGTACGAGTAAAATGGGACCGTTTTTGGCATGCCGTGGCGGAGGAAATACCTGCATACACAACCAAAGACCAAGCCCAGCACAAAGAACCGAAAAAAAATTCCTGTGCAAGGTCACGCTCACCAATGGGTGTATGCATTTTTCTTACCTTGTAGCATCCTATGAAAACCCATCTAAATACGCTCCTTATCGCCGTGGCGGTTGTGATTGCCGCCCTCACCCTCGGAAACGCCATACGCAACCGCAACGCCCACCAAAACAGCATAGCCGTTACAGGTTTAGGCAGCAAGGATTTTACTTCTGATCTGATTGTATGGCGAGCCTCTTTCGTGGCCAAAAACATAGAGCTGAAAACGGCCTATGCCGAACTGGAGGAAAACCGAAACCGCCTGCGCACCTATCTGCTGAGCAAGGGCATTCAGGAAAGCAACATGGTTTTTTCGGCGGTGGAAATCAACAAGGAATACGACGAAACCTACGGTCCGGCGGGCAACCGCCTCAGCAGCCGGTTCAGCGGCTACGCGCTGCGTCAGTCGGTGCAGGTAGAGTCTAAGGCGGTGGATTTGGTGGAGGGCATCTCCCGCGAAGCCACAGAGCTCATCAATTCCGGATTGGAACTTACATCGGAAGCGCCGCAATATTATTATACAAAGCTTGCGGCCCTAAAATTGGAAATGATTGGTACGGCCACCCGCGATGCCCGCGAGCGCGCCGAGCGCATTGCCCAGCAAGCCAACGCATCCATCGGAAAGTTGAAGAAGGCCGATATGGGGGTGTTTCAAATTGTGGCCCAAAACAGCTCGGAGGATTTCTCCTGGGGCGGCTCATTCAACACCACCTCCAAGAAAAAAACCGCCACCATAACGGTGAAGTTGGAATATGTAGTGGGGAATTGATGCCCACCCTCATCGTACCACCGTTTTTCCGGACTCGCTCCAGGCATTGAGCCCTCCGCAGAGGTCGTACACGCGCGTGAACCCCATGGCGCGCAGTTGCTCGGCGGCACGGCGGCTGCGAACCCCACCTTGGCAATAGACCAAGATGGCATCCTGCTTCCGAAACGCGCCAACGCCCATCACAAAGCCATCCGACTGTACGTCGAGGTTCATAGCCCCATCGAGGTGCCCGCTGGCGTACTCCTCCGGAGTGCGCACATCCATTATTCTGCACGGGGTATTGTGCGCCAGTGTGTCGGAAAAGTCCGCAACACCCAAACAACCGGAATCGTCCTGCTGCCGGGCTCCCGCACACGAGCACAACAGGGCAAGCAGCCCCCATCGAAAAAACCGTTTAAGCATTTTCATAGCTTTTGTTTAATGCAGCCTGCAACACACCCAAAGGCTGCACTCCCGATGCTCTCCACACCTGTTGCCCATGCCGGAACAGCATGAGGGCCGGAACGCCCTGTATGCCCAATTGAGCAGCTAAGGCCTGGTTTCGATCCACGTCCACCAGAACCACCCGAACGCGCTCACCCTCCGCTTGTTTAAACTGCTGCACGATGGGCTTCATGGTTTGGCAGGGCCCGCACCAAGTGGCGGTAACGTACACCAAAACAGGTGTAGAGCCGGCTGTTAAGGTTCCAAATTTTTCGGTCATAATATAAGCGTATGATAACGAGCGGGTAGAGGTTGGGTCATGGGTTCATTTTCCGCTGAAGGCTGCTCCAACCTCCACCGTTGTACACTTCGGAAAACCCATTCGACACCAGCAGTTGCCGGGCAGAAGCGCTGCGCATGCCCGATGCGCAGCAGGTAATCACCGGCCTGGTTTTCGAAAGGCGGCTCATGGTGGAAGTCAAGGTTTGGAGCGGTAGGTTCACCGAACCTTTGATGTGCCCCGATTGGTATTCGCCGGGGGTTCGCACATCCACCACCTGTGCGCCACGCACAATCAGATCAGCATAATCTATGCTCGGCTTAAGCCCAAGCAGCTTTCTCAAAAAACTCATGATCGATTCATTTTATAGGGTTAAACCTGTTTTAATTTTGGCTTCGGTTGTATGGGTTCAACATGCACCTTTTCCCGGAGCGGCATGGTCCATCATTTTTTGGATCGCTTCAGCGTAGACCAGCCGAAGAGGGTATACGTTGGGCACACTTTTGCCACAGCGGTAACCATAAAGATGAGGGCAAATACCCCGGTGATGTAGGCCGCTGTTCCGCTGAGCACTCCATTCATCACCAATACCACCCACACCATAGCCAGCAGTGCGCGCAACCAGCGATCCCATCCTCCAACATTTGGTTTCATATCGTTTGTGTTTTGTTTGTGCTGCAAAGGTCCCACGATCTTCGGCAACAAACGGTGACAAGTGTCACAAAGCGAGAAGTTTCACTTCATTTCGATGGAGCAGCACTTTCCCCTCGGTTTCGAGGCGCTTAAGCAAGCGCGACACCACCTCGCGGCTGGTGGCCAACTGATGGGCAATTTCTTCGTGCGATTGATGCAACACTAAGCTCCCCGTTGCTTTGGCATGGGTTTCCAAATAATGCAGCAGGCGTTCATCCAAGCGCTTGAAGGCAAGGTGATCGATCACAGACAGCAGTTCTAAGAAGCGGTTTCGGATGGTGTTCATCACAAAAGCTTTCCAGGAGGGGAAATCGGAAATCCAACCCTCCATCTGCTGTGTTGGCAAAATCAACACAACCGCATCTTCCTCTGCCACGGCTCGCACCTGACTTCCAATCTGCTGCATGCAGCAGGTAAACGTCATGGCACAGCTCTGCACAGGTTGCACGTAGTAGAGCAGCAATTCAGACCCGTTCTCATCCAACCTCGATACCCTTAGCATACCCGAAAGCACCACCGGAATACCCCGCACCGCATCGCCCAGATCGAGGAAAACGGCGTCTTTTTTAAGGTGCACCGGAATGGCCTGTTGCAGGATCTGCTGCAACAATGCCGGCTCAAACAGGGGTTGGAGGGCCGCTTCGGTTTCAGGACTAAGGATGCGATTCAATGGTGTTGACGATTCGTTGAGTTCCGGTTTTCGGTACCTCGAAGGTAGGGTTGTTTCGGCCAAAACCAGGCGATGTTTGCGGTTAACGGTGATCACCTGCCCCACAAAGCCTGAAAAGCGGCATTGACACGTGGCCCAAAACGCAACACGCCACCTGCAACAAGGTGCAGGTGGCGTGCGGCAATGCGGTAACGAGTTGGCTTACGGCTTCATTAACTTTTGGTTGTACACCTTGCCTTGCTGAATGGTACGCACGGTGTAGATACCGGCAGCAAAAGCACCGATGTTGAGGTTGGCTTGGTTGCTCACAGAAGACCCGAGCACCACGCGCTGACCCAAGGCATCAAACACTTCATACTGGAAGCCGGCCTGCTGCATACGAATGCTGAATGCGTCGGCAGTTGGGTTCGGAGAAAGTACCGGTACTTCGGCATCTATATCGCTAAGACCAACGTTTGCATCAATGGTAACCACAACAGGTACACGATCTGTAATGCAGGTAGTGGGGGTCTTCTCTACTTTCCAATCGTAGAAGTAATAATACAAAGAAGGTCCTTGGCTGTTGCCGGTAATGCTCACCAAGTCGCTGATGTTGTATGGATACACCACACCGGTGCCGGTGTTGTTGCGGCGGAAACGCGGTCCGGCTAAGTTCCAGTTAGGGATCTGCCCGTTTGCAGTGGCGTTGGTTCCTATGGTGTAGTTCGTTCCGGGTACAAGTGTCCAATTGAGTTCCACAATGGCCGTATCGGTGGTAACGTTTGCGAGGGTATGGGTAACCAAAGCACCGCTGCTGTTCTTCAATTCAATGTCGCGTGTTCCGAACCTGTCGGTGTACACTTTTACCGTCTTCAAGACGCAAGGATGCAATACACTGAACGTGGTGGTAACGTTGGTGTTTCCGGAACCGCTGTATAAGCTGTTGCCTGTAAAATTGGTTTTCCCGCCAAAGAAGGTGGCCATGCCAAATTCCTGATATGCTTCGGCGTAAACGGTGGTTGGACTGGCAGTTACGTTCAACATCAAGGTGTCGTTGGTGCCCAACAGGGTGCCCGCGTTGGGAGCATCGTACCAGTTGGTGTTGGCCAAATTGGAAACAAGTGTAGCCGTTCCCGCAGCCGGTATCACCACATCCGGAGCAACCGGTGCAGAGGGCTCATACACGGTTACCGAAACCGGCAACGAGGTAAACTGCTGGCAAACCCCCTGAATGGTTAGGGTGTAGGTGCCCGATTGAGCCGCATTGATGGTTTGAGTGGTGGCACCGTTGGACCAGCTGTAACCCAAAATGTTGGCGGAAGGCCCGCTCAAAGCAACGGATTGTCCGGTGCAAAACTCAGTTTCTCCGGTTACCGCTATGGTAGGCGTTTGATCGGGAGCCACCACCAGATTCAAGGTGCGGCTTACCCCACTGCAGGCATTGCCCGGAGCTGTAATGCGTACGTTGTACTCACCGGCCGTAGAAACGCTTATGCTCTGCGTGGTGGCACCGGTAGACCACAAGTAGGTATAGCCCGCAGGCGCATTCAATTGCAAGGTCTGGCCGGTACACAACAACATTGGGCCACTGCTGGTGATGATGCTCTCGGGCGAAACACAGTTTTGCTCAATCACATTGAGAAACTGATCGATGGATGGATTTACAATGGTTTGGTGGTTGTGGCTTGGCCAATCGATGACAACAGAATCAATATCGGTGGCGGTGCCAATACCGAAGTGAAGCATTTGGCTGTTGCTGGTTCCGTAGCTCTCGCCGGAACGTACCTCCCGCACCTGAACACCCCAAGGACCATAGATGCGGGCTTTTGCGCCAATGGCATCGCGGTTCGATGCAGTGCCTTGCAAGTTCAAGTTAAAGAAGTGGTTTTCGTTGCGGTTGGCCAACCAGAACACGTCGGAAACGGTTGAAGAAGGCGTGGTGTAAATGTTTCCGTAGCTGGCATACAGGTCAACAAACCCATCGTGGTTGAGGTCGCCTGTGGCAAAGCTCAACATGTTGCCTGTGTTGAAAGCACCGTTCACCAAACTAAAGGTGCTGTTGCCGTTGTTGCACCACAAGCGCGAGCTGCTGCCGGTAACCAAAATATCGATAAACCCATCGTTATCAAAATCTTCCATCACACTCTCAATGGGCGTAATGTCGTTGATGTTAAAGCCGGTGGTGGCGGTAATTTCGGTGAAATGTCCGCTGCCATCGTTTTGCATAATCATGCTCACGTGGTCGTGGTTGGTAAGCAATACATCAAAGTCGGTATCGTTGTCTATGTCGCCAAAGCTGGCGGTCCAGGTCTGCCAACCTTGATTGAGGTTGTAAGCGGCCGCATCCTCGGTGTAGGTGCCGTTTCCGTTGTTCACAAACAAACGATTGATGCGGCGCAAATCGGCGGGGTTGGTTGTGGACTGACGACAATGCGCTACATATAAATCCAAATCTCCATCGTTGTCGAAGTCAATCCAAGCACTTCCGTAGTTGCCGGAGTCGGCGGGGTCGCCGTTGTAGGTAACGGTTGGGTTCAAGGTGAAGTTGATGATGTTGGACAACACGAGCGTGCCGGTACCATCGTTCACATATCCCTTGGCAGGAGCGTTGTCGTCGCACACAAACAGATCCAACCAACCGTCGTTGTTGAAGTCGGTTACGGTGATGTTTTGAACGAAGTAGCTCGAGTTGGGTATGCTCACGATGTTGCCGCCGGTACCGTTGTTGTTGGTCATGAGGACTTTCACCGCCGGACCATAGCCACCGGCCACTATGTCTTTGTAGCCGTTGTTGTCGAAGTCGCCTACAGCCATACCCCACGACCAGCCGTTGTTTCCGCCGAAATCGCCGAGGTTGATGGTTTGAAACTGATTGCCCACGCGCTGTACTTCCACCGACGCCACGTGCCCTTGGTTGAGTCGAACGATGTCGTCGAGGCCATCGCCGTTCCAGTCGGTTACCGCAACGGTACAGCCGCTGTAGTGGTTGGCCACGCCCAAGCGAGAGTTGGCATTGGTGAAAGACATTTGTCCGCTGGCGGATCCGATGCCCATTCCGGCCAACAGGCCGAGCAAGAGTAGGTGTTTGTTCATGCGTGGAAAAGGGGGTTTGAGAAAAACAAAAATAACGTTTCTATTCTATTCTAAGTACGCGCCGGATGAGTTCCCCGTTAGTGGTTTGTACACGAACGTAATAGAGGCCTGTGGTGGGGGGCAGATTGAGGCGCAATTGGCGGGTGTTTAGGCCCGAAAGGCGGCTCAAACGGCGTCCTTCGGTGTTCCACAACTCCACAGAAAGAATTTGGCCTTGGTCCAGAGTGAGGTTTACCGGCCCGGTGCTGGGGTTGGGTTCGAGGGTAAGCAGCGCTGGTTTGGCGCGGATTTGAGCTGAGCTGGGAATGTTCAACTGCTCCAGGGAGTCGTCCGAAACTTCAAAAGGTTTGCTATCGGAGGCGTTACAAATCGATTGCCAGGTGGAGATTTCGGGTGAGCTGTGGGTAAACATCTCGCT
>JBEIVB010000250.1:0-1081 GCA_040374085.1 Flavobacteriales bacterium
CCGTTCAATACCCCAGGGTTTAATCCGTCCTTGAACCACTTTTTCCTACGAGGCCCCTTGGGCTCTCCCACGGCACCAAATCCTCCTTTGTCGATTGGACAACCTGCTGTTACCTTCAATATTTTACCTCCTTCGGCCCCTGGGGTAAACTGCATAGGAGGTGGCAACCTCGTCTACAATGCCCAGGTGCAGGCCGATTTGGCCATGAGCACCGATCAATACCAGGTGCTCAGCACCGACGAGGCCATTCGAAAGGCCCAGCTTCAGGCCCTCTACAAAAAAATACTGGCTATGCCCGGCCTAGAGGCCTATGCCGATTTGGCGGCTTTTAAAGACAGCGTAGATGGAGTTACCCTGGGGCAATTGGAGCAAATACAAGCCCAGTTGAAGTTTCCGATGGACACCGTGGTGGCCAGCATGCTAAAGAGCTGGATGGACGCCCAGGCACCTGCCGACCAAACCGACTCGGTGTACAAAGACGTGCTGGAATTGGGCTTTAAGAACCTCTACCTGGAAGATTCGGTGTGGCTTCAATCGGAGTTTGGCTACCTGTGCCAAATCGCCCAAAAATGTCCGTTCGAAGCGGGCAACGGCGTATATTTAGCGCGCAGGTTGGTGAAAATGGTGAAACCCGATGCCGATTTCTACAACCCCTGCGAAATTGCCGAAGGCTTACTCGATGAAAACCAAAACCAAAATGCCGGAAGAATGGCTACCCAGCCCAACGAAACGGAACCCGATTTGGTGAGCGGGGTGCAAAATCAGGACAAGCAAGCGCCCGGTTTTACCCTACACCCCAACCCCAGCCCCGGCATGGTGCAAGTGGGCTTAGAGGGCACCGAGGCGCGGGTGCTGTGGGTGCGCGATGTGGTGGGGCGCCTGGTGTACACCCAGCGCCTGCAGCCGGGCACCCAAAGCTTAGACCTGCGCCACCTGGGTGCAGGGGTGTTTGAATATGGCCTACAGGGCCTGCCCACCCAAGGCAAGCTGGTGTTGGCCCCATAAACCATGTATTATGAAACCCACTGCTTTTTTGCTTACCTTCCTGTGCGCATGCCTGGCCCTTAGGCCGGGCATGCCC